>JAGBQU010000034.1 GCA_017632755.1 Lachnospiraceae bacterium | reverse complement strand
GTTTATTCATTTTGCATGTGTCCCGGAGGATATGTGGTCAATGCTTCTTCCGAGCCGGGGCGGCTCGTTGTCAACGGCATGAGTTATTCCGGGCGGGATTCGGGAATCGCAAACAGTGCGATCATCATGACGGTAAAGCACTCCGATTTCGGGGAAGACGGGGTTCTTTCCGGTGTGCATTTTCAACAAAAAATCGAGGAGGCCGCCTATAAAATTGGGAAAGGAAAAATCCCTTTACAGTTGTATGGTGACTTCAAAAATGGTACAATATCCAGTGGTTTCGGTTCTTTTTTGCCATGCATAAAGGGTGACTACCAATTTGCGGATGTCCATAAGATCCTGCCGGATGAATTGAACGCTGCATTCATGGACGGTATGAGCCGGTTCGGACGTAAGATCAAAGGGTTTGATGATCCGGATGTGATCCTTTGCGGGGTGGAGGCAAGAACCTCGTCACCGGTTCGCATTTTGCGCGATGCAGCGACGCTTCAAAGCGCGATCGGCGGGCTGTTTCCCTGTGGGGAAGGAGCCGGATATGCCGGAGGCATCACGTCTGCCGCAGCGGACGGCATACATGTGGCAGAGCAGGTAGCCTGCTTTTATCACAGAGACTGAGTGGCGTGGCCGAATAGAGACATAAGATCAATCAGTAAAAAAGGAGCATACATTGTGAATATCAGAGATATGATTAAGGACAAAAAGAGAATTGTGGTTAAAATCGGGTCATCTTCCCTTCAGCATGCCGAGACGGGAGATTTTGACTATACCAAGATGGAGGTTCTCGTCAGAGAACTGTGCGACATCAAAAATCAGGGAAAAGATGTGGTTCTGGTTTCTTCGGGAGCGATCGCAGCGGGACGTAAGGTGGTCAATATCCGTGAGGGTGAGAACCCGGTTGCCGTAAAGCAGGCATGTGCGGCGATCGGACAGGCAAGACTTATGATGATCTATCAGAAGATCTTTTCCGAATACAATCAGGTGGCGGCGCAGATCCTGATGACGAAGAACACGATCATCGACAATCTGAACCGCTTTAATGCGCAAAACACATTCTCCGAGCTGCTTAAGCTTGGCGTGATCCCCATTGTCAATGAGAATGACACGATTGCGACCTATGAGATCGAGTCGATCGGTGACAATGACACCTTGTCTGCGATCGTGGCATCGCTGATCGGGGCGGATCTTCTGATCCTTCTGTCGGATATCGACGGGCTGTATACCGATGATCCGAATAAAAATCAAGATGCCAAATTTATCAGCGTTGTCGATAAACTTACCGATGATCTGATGGCAATGGGAAAAGCATCCACCGGAAGCAATGTGGGGACCGGCGGCATGAGTACGAAGCTTCAGGCGGCAAAGATCGCTACACAGTCCGGAGCGGACATGATCATTGCCAATGCAGCGGACATCCGCATCCTGCATCGTATCATGGACGGACGTGAATACGGAACCATCTTTAAAGCACACAAGGATGAGGATTTTTATCTCGCGGATTACATCGAACATTTATATACATAAGGAGTATGGTATGAAGCAGTCAAAACTGGATCGCATCAATGAGCTGTATCACAAATCGCAGCGTGAGGGACTCAGCAATGCCGAGAAGGAGGAACAGCGCCTCCTGAGACAGGAATATGTTGCCCTTGTTCGCGCGAACTTAAGAGGGCAGCTGGATCGGATCGACATACAGAATCCGGACGGAAGTATCGAAAATCTGGGTGAAAAATATGGAAAAAAATGACAAGTCCGCACTCCGGCGTCTGCATCTGAAAAAAAGGGATGCTCTCACGAGGGAGCAACAGCTCTCCAAAAGCCATGAGATCATGGAGTCGGTGGTGTCCTCATATGACTTTCAGCGCGCCGAAAATGTCCTGATCTATGCCTCTTACGGAAGTGAAGTGGATACAAAGGGGATCATGGAATATGCCCTGTGGCTCGGAAAAAGCGTATATTGCCCAAGGGTTACCGGAGACGGTGAGATGGAATTTTACCGGATCTGTTCTTATGAACAGCTGAAAGAGGGCTACAAAGGGATCCCCGAGCCTTTTGCGGATGAGACAAACTGTTTTTTGACAAGAAACGACATCACGGATAAGGAAAAGACGGACACCATCGTGGTGATGCCGGGTGTCTGTTTTGACGAAAAGGGACATCGGATCGGATACGGAAAGGGCTTTTATGACCGCTATCTCAAGCGGATCCCCGGTGCTGTCAGGATGGCGCTTGCCTACGATGAGCAGGTGGAGACGGATATCCCGTTCGACGAGAACGATATGTTTTACGATCTGCTCGTTACGGAGAGCGGCACGGTAAACCTGATTTAAATCAAGGAAAACGCAGAGGATTACATATAGGCGTTTGCGAAACCCTGATACTGGCAACTTTCGATTGTGCAGCTTGTACAAATTCCACTGCAGGCACGCTTTCGCATCATGCTCGCTCGTAACGGTACCAATGAAGAACTGATTGGATCAGTTCTTCACTAGCGCCTTGTGGCCGGATCGCACGAATTTGCAAGACAAATTCGGCGTGGGAAACGCAGTGGCGTTTCCC
>JAGBQU010000033.1 GCA_017632755.1 Lachnospiraceae bacterium | reverse complement strand
TGCGCTTCTTCCGCCTTTGCGCTCTCTTGCTTCTTAGGTTGTGCCCTTCCCGCGATCATGGCATCAAACTCTTCATCCGTAAGCTCTTCATCCAGGAACGGATTTTCCGGCAGATCGGGACTTTGCACATCACCGGCCATCTGCTGCTTGCCGGTCAAAGCCACATCCTCCGGTACTTCTTCCCTTATCGCATCCGGTTTTTCTGTCATATCTCCCACCGTTGCGATCAGCTCCTTCTTTTCATCCTCCGTCAAAATGCTGAAGGTCACTGCTTTTTTCACCGTCTTACTGTGTCTGCGCTTTTCCTCCGCTTCCTTGTTGACCGCTACGGACTTATCGTGCGCCGCACGGCTACCTGCCACAAAATGCTCCCAGTTTTCCTTGCCCACATCTCCTACAAAATAGTGGCTGACATACTCCTTTTTCTGGAACATATCCACCATTGTCGGCGGCACCTGCACCTGGAAGGTAGAACGGCTGGAGGCCGAGAGCACGGTAAATGCCTGCCCTCTCGGTGCCTGCATGATCTGCTCCTGCTCATGCTCGTTAATCCCACCGGCTTTCTCATACAGTTTACACAGATCGTGAATATCGTTTGGCGCCAGTGCAAAGATAAAGCTGTACTGACAAGCGTTGATGATCGCCGTTGATTTTCTTGCGATCGCTTCACTTCCCACAAAATCCTTGATGTTCTGTGTAATAACAATCTGCATACCGTTATATTTTCGTATCCGCTTTGCCAGCTGGAACATAAAATCCAGCGCGATCGGGAACTTCTCATCAATAAAGACATGCGCCTCGTCGATGACGACCACGATCTTGCGGTTTAAGCCATATTTCGTGTTGTAATCCCGGTTTTTGATGATCTCGTTGTCAATATACTTGAGCACGAGAAGCATCTGGGCATTGGCTATCGTCGTATTGCGGTTGGAGAGCATGGACTGAAAATTGAACACGGTAAAGTTTTCATCCGTTGTCACCGTGGACGCTCCGTTCCAGATATTGGCATTACGTCCACCGGTGGAAAACTTGGCGATATAGTTGATCAAGGTTCGCAGCATCGTGCGCAGATATTCGTTTTCTGTCCGCTCAAACTCCGCTAAAACCTCATCATAGAGGTCGTCAAACACCGGATAATCCTCGGGCGCAAAGCCAGACAGATCCGTCTCCGGAACGATTCCCCGGTTCGTGTACATCCGCTCCACAAGACTATTTAAGTATTCCAGTGCATCCTTTTCACAGTCCGGCAGGATCTGCTTGAAAAACTCCTCCAGGAACTGCAGATGTGTAGCAAAGCTTCCGGTTACCCCACCACTCTCCTGCTCGTCATCATCGAGCGCCGTGATGAAATGGAAGGGATTGAGTCTTCCGTACTGTGCATTTCCCACATTGATGATCTTGCCATGCATATTGTCGGCAAGCTCCTGATATTCATTCTCCGGATCCAAAATAAAGATTTTGGCGTCGTCCGCCGCAAGGTTTGAAAGCAGCGACTTTGTGGCGTAGGACTTACCGGAACCGGATTTACCGATGATCACCATATTGGAGTTGATGCGCTCGTCATCCCGCCTGAAGAAATCGACAAATACCGGAACACCCTCCGACGCTCCCATCTTAAAGCCGGACTTATCCGAAATATAGGAATAAATCCACGGAAAGGTTGCTGCCACGGAATTGGACGGCATACCGCGCGCCTGCTTTTTCATCGGATCAAAGGCCGATATCTGGGACGCCACAAACGCGTTTAACTGGTCAAAATCCATCCTGGTAAGGCGAAATCCCTCCTCACTCCAAAGCTGCCGCACAGTCTTATCCATCTCTCCGATCACAGCCAACGAGCTTTTCTCCGGAGCGTCTACGGACACATCCTGCCTGGTTGCGACAATATCATAGGCCGTCACATAAATATTGACGTCCATCAGCGTCTCATTGTCCCCCTGAAGGGTTGTGAGCAGATTGCTCAAGGAGGATATATTCTGTCCCAGCTCAATGAGCTTGGAATCCACATTGGTATTGGAATACTGGCTCCTCAACTCCTGAAGCGCCCTGTCCACACCGGTGATCGCTTTCGTCCTGTCAATCGGCGTGCACTTAAGTACGACCTTCGTACCCGGAATAGACATCACACCTGCCAAAAAAGCGTCCCCGACCATTGTCGGATAACCCGTCACCCGATAGGTGTGGGTAATGACATTGTTTACCACGCTGTCACGGAACTTGATCCTTACACTCTCCGGCATCGCCCACTGTGCGTAATTCTCCGGCGGGATCTTGTCGATCTCCCGCTCCTCAAAATCCAGACGGTTCGTGTACTTTAAAAAGACCGCAAGCTGCTTTGTATTAAGCCTTCTGGCAGTCATCTCTCCCTGACTCAGGCTGTGAAGCGCTTTGGAGGTCAACAACCTCAGCGCGGACTTATCTGTTTCAAAGAGCACCAGATAATAAAATCCGGTTATGACCTTTTTCTCAAAGCACATCTTCCGCAGCTCGTGGATCCGGTCATAGATGATCTCAACTCTTGCCTGAAGTTCCTGCTCGGTAAGCATACCGCTCTCGTAGGAGGCCTTTAACTGGTTGATCCGCTCAAACTCCCTGCCGATGTAATCGTCATACAGGATCGGGCGGTCGATCTTAACAATGTTGGCATACTTGCCCTCCTGTACGCTTCGCAGGATCTTTCCCACTCCGTTCTCAATGGAGTTATTTCTTCTGTGTTTGGAGAAAAAACGAAACTCAAGGGGATCAATCTCAATAACGGTGCCGAAGTATTCGCCACCGTACTCAATAAATCCATCCTTGATATCCGTAAATGCCTCGATATTCTCTATAAACTGCCACGAAGCATTGTCCTCTTTGGCCTCTTCCCGCTCTTTTTTGCGGAGGGCCGATCGATCTGCTCTCGCCTTCCAGACGGCATTTTTCTCCTCCTCGGTCGCCGTCTTGCTCTTTAAGATCTTGTTTTCCTCTTTGATCAGTGCTTTTTCCGCCGCTTTTTTCTGCTTTTTGGTCAGTTTTGCGGTTGCCTGCTCCGTCTGTGCGCTGTCCTTTGACGCGGTTTGTGCGGATGCCTGCCCACCGGTATCCTGCGCCGATCCATTCTCTTTATATTTCTCCTTCGCTTTCTCAGCTTTCTCGACTTTCTCGGCTTTTCGCTTTGCCTTCTCTGCTTTCTTCTCTGCTTTCTTCTTTGCTTTCCTTGTCACCCGCTTCGCTTTTTTGGCTTTCTTTCGCGCACCATCTGCGACCTCTCCGGCATCCTGCAAAGCTTCATCCGCTTCCCCAGCCTGCCCGTCGGCATCCTGCAAAGCTTCATCCGCCTCCTCAGCCTGTCCGTCGCCATCCTGCAAAGCTTCATCCGCTTCCCCGGCCTGTCCGTCGGCATCCTGCAAAGC
>JAGBQU010000032.1 GCA_017632755.1 Lachnospiraceae bacterium | reverse complement strand
CGCTATCTGACGGAGGATTACGGTCTGTCGTACTATGCGGCATTTGCCGGTTGCGCAGCAGAGACGGAGGCGAGCTTTGAGACGATCGCTTTTTTGACGGACAAGACAGACGAACTCAATCTGGGCAGCATTCTGATCATCGAGGGAAGCGGTCAGAAGCTGGCACAGACCGTGATCAACAATACAAAGGATAAGAAACTGCAAATACTCACCATGGATTCCATGCAGGCGATAACGAGCGCGGATATTCGAAACGGTGTTACCTACCTTTCTATTATGAAAGAAAATCTTGAGGTGCTTAAAAAGGCACTGGAATGATCTGCCCGCAGAAGGCAGGAATTATCAGGAGGAGACATGGCACAGCTCATATGTGAAAATCTGGTTTTGGGATACGAGAACAGCATTTTGGTCGATCAGCTCAGCTTTCGGGTGCATCAGGGAGAGTATCTGTGCATCGTCGGAGAAAACGGCTCCGGCAAAAGCACGCTCATGCGGACGATCCTCCGACTGCAGACGCCGATGAGTGGCGAGATACGTTATGAGGAGGAACTGCGTCCGACGCAGATCGGGTATCTGCCCCAGCAGACGATCGTACAGCGTGATTTCCCGGCATCGGTATGGGAGGTTGTCCTGTCCGGATGCCAGGGTCGACGCGGCAGGCATGTTTTTTACAGCAAGGAAGATAAGCAGCTTGCCGGAGAGAATATGAGACAGCTTGGTATAGAGGATCTTGCAAAACGCTGCTATCGGGAACTCTCGGGAGGTCAGCAGCAGAGGGTGCTGCTCGCGAGGGCTCTTTGCGCAACGCGAAAGCTCCTTCTTCTCGATGAACCGGTCTCGGGACTTGATCCCAAGGTCACGATGGAGATGTATCAGCTGATACAGGACCTGAACCGGACGGGGATCACGGTCATCATGATCTCCCACGATATCCATGCGGCGGTTACTTATGCCAGTCACATTCTGCATATCGGTGATGAGATCTTTTTCGGGACGAAAGAGGAATATGTAAGCAGCCCCGTGGGCAAAAAATATATGAGCGCGCAGGATGTACAACAGGCGCGCAGTATGATGGAGAAAGGTGGTGAGCAGGCATGACGGGAATGGTGGACAAGCTGGCATTTTATCTTTCTTATCCGTTTGTGCGCTATGCACTGATCGTCGGCGTGCTGATTGCACTGTGCTCATCCCTTTTGGGTGTCACGCTCGTTTTAAAACGCTTTTCTTTTATCGGAGACGGATTGTCCCATGTGGCTTTCGGTGCAATGGCGGTCGCTGCCGTGCTGAATCTGACGGACAGGATGGTGCTGGTTCTTCCGGTGACGATCCTTTGTGCGGTTCTTTTGCTCCGTACGGGACAGAACACCAAGATAAAAGGTGACGCGGCGGTTGCCATGATCTCGGTAGGGGCGCTTGCGATCGGATATCTGCTCATGCATCTGTTTTCCACTTCGACGAATCTGTCCGGAGACGTGTGTTCAACCCTGTTCGGATCGACATCGATTCTGACACTCAGCAGTACGGAGGTGTGGCTGTCTGCAATGCTTTCTCTGATCGTAGTGACGGTGTTTGTCGTCTTTTATCGCAAGATCTTTGCGGTGACTTTTGATGAAAGCTTTGCTAAAGCGGTGGGAACAAAGGTCGGAGCGTACAACCTTCTGATTGCCGTGATCGTGGCGGTGATCATCGTATTGACGATGAATCTTGTGGGATCACTTTTGATCTCTGCGCTGGTG
>JAGBQU010000031.1 GCA_017632755.1 Lachnospiraceae bacterium | reverse complement strand
TTACACATATCCATACAGGCCTCTGACGGAAACCACTCCGGCATAAACCTGCGTCCTGCCACCGTCCGGCCTTTTTACAAGGAGTTCCCCCTCGTCGTTGATCCCCTCGGCGATCCCCTCGTACTGACCTGCGGGTTCGTGTACCACAACCTCACGTCCCGGATTGGCCAGCATCCGGTTGTAATCATCCCGCATAAAAGAAAGGTTCTGGCAACGCAGGAATTCCTCATACACGTTTTCAAAGTGCTCCATCGTTTTTGTGACGATGGGCACACGGCGCACGGAATCTCCCACTTCCATGCGAAGCGAGGTCGCCACCTCACGTATCGCTTCATCAAACCGTGTCTGATTGGCATTGATGCCCACGACGATGACCAAACTGTGTATGTAATCGGGCTCGGCGTTCATCTCGGTCAGGATACCGCACACTTTTCTGCTGCCAACCACGATATCGTTCGGCCACTTGATCCGCGCATCCAGACCGGTCACATCCCTGATCGCACTGCACACGGCGTATGCCATGACGAGCGTCAGCATCGAGGCCTTCCCGGGCGCGATCTCCGGCCGCAGTGCCAGTGTCATATAGATGGCCTCGCCCTTCGGGGAAAGCCATTGTCTTCCGCGTCTGCCTCTGCCGCCCGTCTGCTCATCCGCAACGACAAGCAACCCGCTTTTCTCCCCGTCTTCAAGCCTGCTTTTTGCGATCACATTCGTCGACGTGACCGTGGGCAGAAAAAAGGTCGGTCTGGCGATCCATCTCGTCGCGAGCTCGCCGGTGATCTCCTCTGCCGATAGAACATCCTGTTTGCCCACCAGGCGATAGCCCTTGCTCTGCACGGATTCGATTCCGTAGCCTTCCTGTTTCAACTTGTTTATCACTTTCCAGACTGCCGTCCTTGACACGCCGAAACGATCACACAGCTCCTGCCCGGAAACATAGTCCTCACTGCTTTTTAGCAGCTCGAGTATTTGCGTTTTCATGGATCATGCACCCAGCGTAGCTGCCATGACTGCTTTGATCGTATGCATGCGGTTTTCTGCCTCATCAAAGACCACCGATGCCTTGGATTCAAACACCTCGTCGGTCACTTACATCTCGCAGATCCCGAATTTTTCACCCTGTTCTTTGCCGATCTTGGTATTCAGATCGTGGAAAGCGGGAAGACAGTGCAAGAAGATCGCGCTATCCTTCGCCTCCTGCATGATGCGGCTGTTTACCTGATAGGGGGAGAGTGCCTTGATACGCTCCTCCCATACCTCGTCCGGCTCGCCCATCGATACCCACACGTCCGTACAGATCACATCGGCATCCTTGGCTCCCGCAAGCGCATCTTCCGTCAGTGTGATGGAACCGCCCGTCTCCTTGGCGATCTTTTGGCAGGTTTCCACCAGTTCGGGCGCCGGGAAGAATTCTTTGGGCGCACATGCCACATAGTGCATGCCCATCTTGGCACATACGACCATGTAGGAATTGCCCATATTGTAGCGGGCATCGCCCATGTAGACAAGCTTGATCCCCTTGAGATACCCGAGATGCTCACGGATGGTCAAAAGATCTGCCAGCATCTGTGTCGGATGAAACTCATTGGTGAGTCCGTTCCAGACCGGAACGCCTGCGTACCTGGCAAGCGTCTCCACAATCTCCTGCTCAAAGCCGCGGTACTCGATCCCGTCAAACATACGGCCGAGCACGCGTGCGGTGTCGGCGATGCTCTCTTTTTTGCCGATCTGTGAACCGCTGGGATCGAGATAGGTGGTTCCCATACCCAGATCATGCGCAGCCACCTCAAAGGAGCACCTGGTTCTCGTGCTTGTCTTTTCAAAGATCAGCGCAACATTTCTTCCGCGCAGGGTATCGACCGGCACAAACTCCTTCTTTTTCTTTTTGTAATCCGCTGCCAGATCCAGGAGGTATGTGATCTCCTCCGCTGTATAATCAAGCAGCTTCAAAAAATGACGTCCCTTTAAATTCACATTTCCCATTTCTTTTCTCCATTTCCATATCTGATAGTAAAAGGGATAGTTTCCTCGAAACTACCCCTTAATCTCTGTTTTCATGCCTGAGGTTTGCATCCACTCCCCGGGAAAGCTGTCCGTTTTCCTGCAGATCTATTTGGTTACGATCTCCTTAAAGGATGTTGCCAGACCTGCGAGACCCTGAATATCGGAGGGAATGATGATCTTGGTTGCCTGACCGTCTGCTGCCTTCTCGAATGC
>JAGBQU010000030.1 GCA_017632755.1 Lachnospiraceae bacterium | reverse complement strand
CCAAACCCTCTTTATCGTTTTATTTATTATGTCCTTATTGTGTATCCGACTTTTTGCAAAATACACATTTGGACTTTACATCCCGCTCTGCTCATCTAAGGTATGAGAGTAAAAAAAGAGCTCTGTTTTCACATAAGTGACTAACAGAGCTAATGTAATCAAGTGGCATATTCTGATACATCACATAGGCCGCCCCCTGTGATGTGTACAAGGGGATGCCCTATTCTCTGCAAATTCTTATGCTTTCTTTTGATGATTTCGTTTCTATAATGTCTCGCGTAATGCATACCGGCATCTCCTTTCTGTGTTTTTTTTGTAATTAAATGGTACTATACACCAAAGAATGATTTGTTGTCAATAGTTAAATTCATATGTCACAAAACTACACCCATGTAACCGGATTTCCGGTCCGCTTGAGGGCACATCTGTCCGGAAGGCCTTTTACCGGATAGCCAAGGCTCAGTCCGCCTGTGATCGTCTCCCCTTTTTCAAGACCGTACCTGCTCATATAATCTCTGACTGCCTCATTCTCATCCAGCCAATGAAGCTGGTTGATCCAGCAGGATCCAAGATCAAGGGCATTGGCCGCGATCATCATATTCTCCAGTGCACATGCGCTGTCGGCGATGGCGTTCCCGTATCCCTGCTTATTGGCTGTCACGATGAGCACAGGGGCATTGTAGTGAAAAACATAATTCCCCTTCTTGGAGGCAAGGATGGAATTCTTCAGCGAAATATAGGTATCCGCCTCCACTTCCATCCCGGCGAATTCCGACTGTACAAGTTCAGCAAGCTCTGACAGGACTTGTCGCTGCGTGATCACAATAAAGTGTGTGGTCTGGCTGTTTGAACCGCTCGGGGCATACCGTCCGGCCTCTATTACCTTTTCGATCAGCTCTCTTTCCGGGAGCCGGGGCTGAAACGTTCTTGTACTCCTCCTTGTGAGGATCGCTTCCACTGCATTCATCATGGCATTCTCTCCTTCTTATCCTTTCATATGTTACAAATCTACACGCATGCGCCTCTTAAGGATCACATCTACTTCAGCTCATAAAGATACACGGTGTTATACGTGATCACATAGAGTGCATCCTTACCCTTTGGTATCAGGTAATACGGAGCGCTGCTGACCTTTCGTTTCTGTTGCACACTCCCGTTTTGTCTGTTAAGCACATACACATAATCCGGTTCATCCGTAAAACCATAACCGCAGATGATGCTGTCACCTTGGATCACAAAGTCATAGGATCCGCAAACCTGGTCATCACTCTTCCAAAGCACCTCGCCGTTTTCTGCGATAGCCAGCAGATACGAAGTATGGGGCGACGCGGACGCATAGGTACGATGTCCGATCGATACATAGAGAATATCATCCTTTACCATCGCATACTTAATCTCCGGCTGAGCAAAATCGGCAAAGATGTCATCGCTCCCATCCGGCGGACTTAAGAATTCCGCAAAGTTGTAACCGCCATAAATGCCGCCGTCCTTATAACTCACAGTCAAAAACAGTCGTCCGCTTTCCGCATCGTTTTCCGCATGGTAGCTGTAGGTTTCATCCTCATAAGGCAGGCGCGGGAGTTTCAGTCCGGCATTATCTGCCCAGCGCTCCTCATCGATCCAAGTATCCGATTCTTTGGAGCATTCTTCCAGCG
The DNA here is from genome assembly GCA_017632755.1 of Lachnospiraceae bacterium. The sequence continues at coordinate 1,357 of JAGBQU010000030.1, read as the reverse complement.
AAAAAGCAGGCACACCTGCTTCCTTGGCCAAACCATCCTTTACATAGGCACTCCAGCCCGGATTGGTGACCCGGATATCGTACCACCAGTCTTCACCTTCCTCTTCACTCTGCCCGGACTCGTCATCTGACGCAGGCACAACATGGGATGTGCTGTCCATTCGATAGGCTTCTGCCTCCTTGAGCTCCCTTGCCTGATCGCGAATGTTCGGAAACATTGTCGCATCCTCCGAATACAGATATCTCGCATCAAAAATCTCCGGATAGGAACCGGCCGGGATCTTTACACTCCGTGATCCGGCCGCATAACTTCCCATGGCGTAATCCTCGAAATGTATCCATATGCCGCCATCGTAGTCGAGCGCCCAGCTAAGACCCTTGGCATTGTCCGCAAGCCTGTCGGGAATTCCGTTTTGCAGGTTTTCCTTATCACTTGGCAGTTCTTCAAAATAGTCTTCCAGATCATCATTTTGTCTGATCAGCTCCTCAACGATGATCGGGGATAATTTCTCCTGATCCTTGATTATATCGGCGAAAACGATATCCTCACCGGTGACGGGATCGATATTATATGTCTCATACCCGGCAAAGCCATGTGCACCTGCCAGATAGGTATAATTCAGGATCACAAAAGAAAAGACCTTCGCATCTGCCCTGACCGGAGTGAGCTGCAGACTCTCCTCATAACCCACACCCGGTCCATAGGAAAAGATCTCAAGTACTTCCTCCTGTGTCCCTCTCACATAATCGGTCATCGATGTTTCCTGTTGCTGATTATATACCTCCAAACGCTCGGCAAGCTTAGGATAACGTTTCTTGCTCGTATCATCGAGCGTGATCGTATAATAGTTTCCGCTTGAGAGCATCAGGTCTCCGTCCCAAAGCTCCACCGGATGGTTCTGATAGGTATAACGGATCAGATCATCCTCAATTCCGCTATTTTCCTCGACGTCGTTATTTTCCTCAACGTCGTTATTTTCCTCGACGTCGTTATTTTCCTCAATGTCGTTATTTCCCTCAGCTCCCTCATTCCCGTAGCCGCAGGCAAACAGGAACAGGATGCATACTACGCTTACAAATAAAGTGACCATATACCTTTTTGCATTTTTCATTTTTTCATCCCTTCCTCTTCTAAAACACCCGTACCCCGCAGGGGCATCAGAGGTCAGGCTACGGCGTGTACGGCTCATAGACCATGGTCACCTCATGATCCTTATCCAGCACAAAGCGCATCAGCCTGCCCACATCGGATCGTCCGAGATAATCCGAAAATTCGTCCCTGCTCACCAGACTGTGAAATGGATTTTCCGGATACTGAATATAAAAAGTGCAGTCATCCGCAAGCTTGTATTCATCGT
>JAGBQU010000342.1 GCA_017632755.1 Lachnospiraceae bacterium | reverse complement strand
GGATATAAGGCGCGCAGATCTGCCATGATCTGTTCCACATACTCCCGTTGCATCGGGACCACACTGATGTCTTTCCCATCCACGATCAGATGTGCTCCGTTTTCGGCGATAAAACCGATCCTGTCAGCCACCGGCTGAAACATCCTGCGAAGACTTCCGTACTGTCTGCCGCTTGCCACCACAAAACGCCGTCCTTCTCCGGCAAGCTTTGAGGCCGCATCCAGCAGTTCGTCATATACATCTCTTGATGAGTCCTTCACCAATGTTCCGTCCACATCCGTTGCAATCAATTTAATCATTTTCCATTTCCTTCTGTCCCGTTTTTTGTCCGTCTTCATCCTCCAGATGACGTTCGGGGATGAACACTCTCGAAGATGTCACGGACATTTTATCCCGTGCATCCTCCTTTGCCTGAAGTGCAAAGTATTCCTGTGAATTGCAGCGTTCCTTTCCTCTGCGGTCCACCCTCGCGTAGGTGTCATCCGGTTTGAGAATATGCGCTTTCACATTATCCTTAAGCTGTATGAGCAGGATCTGATACACTTTTTCCTTGAGCGCTTTGTCCTCGACCGGGAAGAGGATCTCCACGCGTCTCTCCAGATTACGCGGCATCCAGTCTGCACTTCCCATATAGATCTCATTGTTTCCGCCGTTCTCAAAGTAGAAAATACGACTGTGTTCCAAAAAATTGCCTACGATCGAGCGGACATGGATATTCTCGCTCACACCCTTGATACCGACACGCAGACAGCAGATCCCACGTATGATCAGGTCGATCTTTACGCCGGCCGAGCTCGCCTCATAGAGCGCCTTGATAATGTCCGGATCACACAGTGCATTCATTTTGGCAATGATGCGGGCCGAACGGCCGATCATCGCGTGATCACGCTCCCTGTGGATCAGCTTGAGGAATGTATCTTTGAGCCAGATCGGCGCCACAGAGAGTTTGTTCCAAAGGCGCGGCTCAGAATATCCGGAGAGCATGTTAAACACGGCAGTTGCATCTTCTCCCACAGGCTCGGAGCAGGTCATCAGCCCCATGTCCGTGTACTGCTTTGCCGTTGCATCGTTATAGTTACCGGTTCCCAGATGTACATATCTGCGGATACCGTCCTCCTCCTTGCGCACGATCAGTGTGATCTTGCTGTGTGTCTTAAGTCCTACCAGACCGTATATGACGTGGCAGCCTGCCTTCTCCAGCTTTCGTGCCCAGACAATGTTGTTTTCCTCATCGAATCGCGCTTTGAGTTCCACCAGCACGGAAACCTGCTTTTTGTTCTCCGCTGCCTCAGCCAGCGCTGCAATGATCGGAGAATTTCCGCTGACGCGGTAGAGCGTCTGTTTGATCGCAAGCACATCTTTATCCTTTGCCGCCTTCTGAATGAGCTCCACTACCGGTGAAAATGTCTGGTAGGGATGATGCAGCAGGATATCATGTTCACGGATGGCGGCAAAGATGTCGGCATCGTGTTCCAATCCCTTGACCGGCGCCGGTACATGCTTTTCGGCCTTGAGATGGTCAAATCCTTCCATTGCATAGAGCTTCATCAAAAACGTCATATCGAGCGGTCCGTTGATCCGGTAGATGTCATCGCCGTGAATGGAGAGCTCTTTTTTGAGGATACCCAAAAGTCTCTCATCCACTTCTCCCTCTACCTCCAGACGGATCGCCTCTCCCCACTGACGCTTTTTGATCTGCTTTTCGATCTCCTTAAGCAGGTCATCTGCCTCATCCTCCTCGATCGTCAGGTCGGCGTTCCGCATGACGCGGAAAGGGTGCGCACAGATGATCTCACAGTTTAAAAACAGCTTGTTTAAGTTTCTCTCGATCACCTCTTCCAGAAGGATGATCTCGGTTCTGCCCTCTTCGGAAGGGATCTCGACGATACGCGGAAGAACGGACGGAACGCGCACTGTTGCGAACTCGATCTCCTCTTTCTCTGCTTTCTTTTTTTCTTTTTCCTTGCGCTTTGCCAATTTGGGCAGCTTACAGAGCAGGATACCAATATTGAGGGATTTGTTATGGATCAGGGGAAATGGTCTGGAAGAATCCACCGCCATCGGTGTCAGCACCGGATACACATACTCCTCAAAATAACTGTCCACAAACTCCGCCTGTTCCCTGGTCAGATCCTCGTGCTTTTCCACCAGATGGATGCCATTGCTCCTCATAAGCGGGAGCAGGCTGCGATTGAAGGTGGAATACTGCATTGCAACAAGTTCATGTGTGGCCGCATTGAGCGCTTTTAACTGTCTGGAAGGAGTCATGCCGGAAATATCCTTCCCCTTATAGCCTGCATTCACCATATCCTTGAGTGAGGCTACACGTATCATAAAAAACTCATCCAGATTCGACGCGGAGATAGAAAGAAACTTCATGCGCTCAAAAAGCGGGATTGATTTATCCCTCGCCTCGCTCAGCACACGGTTGTTAAAAGACATCCAGCTCAGCTCTCTGTTATAGTAATATTCCGTGTTTCTAAAATCCGTCTTTTCCATTCACTCACCTCAAAATCTTCGTTTCTGCCGTATCACGGTCTTGACGCTAAATACCTCCTCAAAAAACTGAGCCTTCCTGCCAATCAGCCCTTTTTCCAGGGTAATGTCGTCGGGCGAATCCACCATGATGATCAGTTCATCATCGCGAAGTTGCACACTGCTGTTTTTGAATTTCTGGCGGTAGCTGCGATCCAGACCACTTGCCAGTCGCAAAATAGCAGTCATCTTGGCGATCTTTAAATAGATCTCGTTTCCGAATTCCCTTTGTACGTCGGCATTGGGGAATATCATCATGCTGTATTTGATCACGCTGGCCACCAGCTCTCTCTCCACGTGGGACAGACCGATGATCTCCGTCGAGCTGACGATGCTGTACGAACACTCCGCCATATTCATGATGGAGATGAACTTTCCGCAGTCGCTCAGTCTTGCGGCGATCCGCAAAAGCAGCCGGTCTCTTTGCGTCATTCCATGCACTTTGCCCATGGCATCGAAAATGCCGAGCGAGATACTCTCAAGTGTCTCTGACCGCTTGTTGCTGATCATGTAGCGCTTACCCATCTCGGCCACGCTGGCCAGAATGTCCTTCTCAAAATCGTGTTCGGAGCGAAGCAGTCTGTTATCCTGCGCGTACTCATACACGATACCATCACAAAGGCAGACACCCGGTGCCCAGAGCATCTTCGCACCCAGAACATCGATCACATTCCGGATCAAAACGGCACTGTGATAAAACAGATCCATCTTCTCCTCCGGGATATCCATCTTTTTGATAAAGTCCGTCAGCCGGGTCTCCCGGAGATCCTCCACGATCTTTAAGAATTCCTGGCAGGGCAGGTATCCGGGCTTATCTTCCGTGATCGACGGATTCTGCAGGATATAGGACACATAGTCATCCACCAGGATCAGGTTATCGATCTCCCGGTTTTTGAGATACATCTTTTTAAACTGGCTCATCTGCGGATTGGCGATATCCAAAAGCAGATTCTCATAGTGATTCGTCTTTGGCTGAAGCATCTGAAGCCGCTCCCTGAGACGCAAAACGCCGAGTCTCATGTTGTGCGTCGCGATCAGGGTATCCTTGTCAAACAGCGATATCTGGATGCTTCCGCCACTGATACTGAGGATTGCAGCACTCTGTTTGATGTTCTGACTAAAGTCCTCTTCCCTTGTCGCGATCGCCTTATATTCCAAAAAACGCTGTTCGGAATTGCTGACCACCTCCACGCAGATGCCGGTCCGGTTCCGGATCAGATCCAGAACGATCGAACTGTTCTCCGTCTCCCGGATCGCGCTGGTTCCGTAAGCGCGGTATGCATCCACCTGATAGGTGTCCATAATGATGTGAAACTCTTTTAGCACCTCACAGAGTTCATCGACACGCTCCAGACTGATCTTACCGGTATTATATGTATCGGTTCCCAACTCAATGCTGTGTCTGATGCAATCGATCTCCTTGATCCTTCCGCGCGTTGAGATCTCATAGATCTTCATCGTCAATTCATAGGATCCCACATCAATGGCAGCAAATGTCTTCATAAGCATCCTACCCCTTTTTCCCTAACAGATAATCAATAAACTGCTGTGCCGTCCTTCCCGAAAGACCTCCGTGGGACAGCTCCCATTTGTTTGCAGCAAGGAAAAGTTCCTCCTTGGGCATATCGATCCCGTTTCTTTCCGCCAGCACGCTGACAATATTCTGAAACTCCTTCTTATCCGGCGATCCGAAAAAGATCGTCACACCGAAACGGTTTACCAGTGAGAGTTTTTCCTGCACCGTATCCGATGCATGAAGTGCATCCCGTCTGCCCTCCTTATCCTCGAACGTCTCCTTGATCAGATGTCTCCGGTTCGAGGTGGCATAGATGAGCACATTTTTCGGCTTGTTCTCAAGCCCTCCCTCTATGATCGCCTTGAGATATTTATATTCCGTCTCAAACTCCTCAAAGCTCAGATCATCCATGTATAAGATAAACTTGTACTGTCTGTCCTTGATCTGTGCGATCACATCGTGAAGCAGTCCGAACTGATGCTTGTATATCTCGATGATCCGAAGTCCATCCTCATAATAGGCGTTCAGGATTCCCTTGATGCTGGAGGATTTTCCGGTTCCCGCATCGCCGAACAACAGACAGTTGTTCGCCTTTCTCCCATGGACAAACGCCTCCGTATTGTCGATCAGCTTTTGCTTGGCAACCTCGTATCCGACCAGATCGTCCAGATAGACATGCGCAATATTCAGGATCGGCGTGATCTTTGCATGAACCCCATCCTCGGCGGGAGATACGCGGAATGCTTTGTGCAGTCCCAGCTTTCCCACCCCGTATTTTTTATAAAAGGCTTCCGTCTGCTCCTTGAGCTGCTCCGCGCTTTTTGCCTGTGCCATCCTGACGGCGGTCTCGCAGATATAATCGCGGATCCGGGCATTGAAGACTTTGCTCTTTATGCCGTTTCCCTCAAAGGCAAGGAGCCAGGAGAGTTCCTGCACCTGCAGCCGCTGCATGAGCCTTGTCAGATCATAATCAAAGAATCCCTTAAAGATCTCAAAATCGCGGAGGGCCGCATCGTTCATGCTTCCGGGAACCCGGCCCTTCATCTCACAGGGAATGCTGTACACATTCTCATGGCCGGTCAGAATGTACGTCAGATAACAATGCCACAGATTCCCGTAAAATCCGTGATTGCCCGAAAGTTCCAGAATGCGTCCGGCAACATCGCAAAACAGCTC
>JAGBQU010000341.1 GCA_017632755.1 Lachnospiraceae bacterium | reverse complement strand
CATCTCCCTGGTTTTTCTGATCACTTTTTATCCGATCGCACACGGAAGTGTCGGTGCACAGAGCGCGATCAATAAAGTAAAAAAGAGCTCGGATGAATATGTTAAGACCTTCGTCAGAAGCGGTCTGGCCGGATTTTTTAACCGCTACGAAAGTTCCGGCGGTCTGAGCACGGGCAGGCTGGGCGGTGTGAGCAGCATCCGTCCGGATTTCCAACCGGATCTGCGAATCACCTATACGCCATACGATTATGAAACCGTGTATCTGCGCGCCTTTGTGGGCGTGGATTACACCGGCAATTCCTGGAAGGATTCACAGGAGGCGCAGACAAACATTCCCACCTTGTATAAGACCGACGGCAAAACAGACGACTATGTGGAATTCACCACGTTTCTGGAGACTGCCCGCCTTGAGAAATATCTAAAAGACGGCGGTCGCTTTGCGCTGAAGGGAAGAATGGATATCGTCAATCTGGATGCCGATCCCGGCTATTCCTACACACCTTATTACACCAGTCGGAGCGGACTCCACGGCTATACAAACCACAATCATGTACTCAACAATCGTGCCCCTTTGAACGTGAAACAAACCTATGAATATTACCCGGCCGTCCGTGAGATCGACAATATTGTATTCCCCCCCTATGACAGCTACGAGAGTTCTCTCTCCCTCGATTCCGACACGCTGTCCTATCTCTCTGCCTACAAAGATTACTGTTACGAAACATATACCTATGTACCGGATAATCTGAAAGAACCGATTGGCAGGATTTTGGACAAGATCGGTCACGGAACCGGGATACAGGATCAGATCGATCTGGTAAACAACTATTTTACAGACGCATACACCTACAGTATGTCTCCGGGTGCAACCCCTTACCGTGAGGACTTCATCGAATATTTCCTCACCAGACAGGATCAGGGCTACTGTGCGCATTTTGCCTCTGCGGCAACTATGATCTTTCGCTACATGGGGATCCCGGCTCGCTATGTAGAGGGCTATGTCATCTCAGCCGCTTCCATTGAGCAGGGCGAGAGACTGGATATTCCCTACAGCGAATACATGACGGGCGATTCCCCCATCGGAGAGACTGCAGTCATTCAGGTCGATGTCACCGATGCGAACGCACATGCATGGGTAGAGGTATACAGCGACGGCTTTGGCTGGGTTTTAGTGGATCCGACACCACCTTCCGATGATACGGATGACTACTCTGATTTCTGGGATGTGTTCGCAGGGCTGTTTTCCGTCTCAGGCCAGCAAGGCGGTCAGGGAAATGCAACGGGACAAAACATTGCGCTTCCTGATGGTACATGGGAGAATTTCCTGGCAAGCACCAACCATCTGTCATATCCCTTCTTGTTGCTTCTGCTTCTCATGATCCTGTTTTACCCGCTGACCCGGCTTGCAAGAAACCTGTATGCCTACATCCGACAGCGGATCGCATTCCTAAAAGGCGACTATGCAAAAACAGCGGTTTATTACTATCGGCGCCTGATCTTTTGCCTGCTTCGCCGAGGCATGCTCCGAACATCGGACAGCCAAAAGCACCACAACATGACTTACTGGGAAAAAATGCAGTTTTACCATACTTTCGCTCCGCAAAAACTCCTTGATGCAGATCTGGGCGAGTACGCTTTGGACGAGGACTATATCCTGCTTCTGGAAAAAGCCTTATATTCCCACGAAGGGATCACACAAAGAGATATTTTGCGGTTCAAGGCCAGAACCTTGCAATTGATCAAGCCCAAAAACGGACGACACAGTAGTTGATCTGACCTTCTGCGCGGTGCTGTAGTTGATCTCTGACCATCCGCGCGGTGCTCTCGCGCCGACAGTGAGCCAAACTGATGCGGTCGCACCTGGGAGAGTTCTCGTATCCGATTTTCAGATAGCACGTTGCCGATCAAATGTTGCTATTATCTACACAGACGCTCAAAGTGTTTTTGGGCAAATTTCAGCGCTTTTGGCGGTTTTTTACCCAAAATTGGCTCCTTAAGTGACCTGCGGCAATCCTTTTTGGGCAAATTTCAGCGTTTTTGGCGGTTTTTTGCCCAAAATAGGCGCCTTAAGTGACCTGCGGCAATAGATTTTGGGCAAATTTCAGCGCTTTGGGCGTTTTTTTACCCAAAATAGGCGCCTTGAGTGACCTACGTCAATCCTTTTTGGGCAAATTTCAGCGCTTTTGGTGATTTTTTACCCAAAATAGGCGCCTTATGTGACCTG
>JAGBQU010000340.1 GCA_017632755.1 Lachnospiraceae bacterium | reverse complement strand
CAAAATCCACAAGCTTCGCATCCTCCGGCAGTTTCTTTTTCCCGTTTATGCTTCCCATGACGTCATTATATGCCATATCCCACTGCTCATCGCTTACCGGAGCGTTTTCCAGCGCATTTTTCACCGCCTGAAGTTTTCTTTCCTCCGAGCGCTTCCTGCTGTTATGTGCAAGATACTGAGCCGGCTGTGCTACGGGATCAGGAACAGGCTCCTCATCAAACTGCTTTTTGATCTCTGCCTGCTTTCGGACGAATTCCGTGATCTCTCCCGCTTCACCTATCACACCCCTGTTCGCTTCCAGCGCCCGCTCTTCTGCGAGCACCCTGCTGCTTTCCTTCACGCCGCCCAAAAGCACCTCCGTGCCTTTTGCAAAATCCATCTGCTCTCCGATGGTATGTATCTTAAGATTAACTGCCTCATCCTTCGAGGGCGTATACGGAGGCAATCCGAACGTCTGCAGTATGGTATCCGCAAAAAGCCTGCAGGTCCTGCCGTTCCCGTCTTTAAAGGAATGCTCGGAAAGCGTCATCTGATATGCAAAGGAAGCCAGCTCTACTGCCATGGATTTCTTTAACGCCGGATCCTGCGTATTCTTGATCTCATTCATACCATCGGCGATGCTCTGCATGGTCTTAAATACTGCCTCCGGAACCATCGATGCGCCAACACCCTTTATCTGTCCAGCAGTGACTCCCTCACCGCGGAGTTTCCCGCCGGCCGGATCCCCCGGACGCATCGCCTTATTGATCTCGGAATATGCTTTATATACATCACCGAAACTCACCTTATTCTTCTCACGCAGATCGGAGGAATGCATTCTTGCCACCTCTGCGCCGACATTCAGACCATAGGTACCGTTTTCATAAGCTTCAAGCTGTGACTGCAGTACTTCTCTTTGCCGGTCATTTTCTTCCCCTTCCGGCAGCGCCGCAAGATCTTCCCGAAGTTTCTGCGGATCCCTGGAAAGCGTGGTGGAATTGGCAGTTCTGCCCTGATAGAGTCCCTTTACACGGTCCTTATCCGGATCATAGGATACAATATCCTCGATTCCCTCCAGCTTCTGTCCCGAAAAATGGAACGCCGAGGCTGTCCTCTCATAGGCTTCTGCCGTATCTTTTTCCTCGAGATCGGCGCCAATCCCCTTAAGCAGGTTTTCTTCACCCAATCCGTCTACTACAAGTCTGGGAAAATCAACCATTTCATCGGACTCCAGATTAACCACATCGATGGCATCCTTTCCCAGGTCGCTGAATAATTTGTGCATGAAATCCGTAACGGAGATCTCCTGTGCTCCGTTTATCGCCTCTTTAAGCCGCATCGGCAGATACGCCAGTCCCTCCTCATAGACATTTATGATAGGGTCATAAAAACCCGGATCTTCCGCCGTATCACTGTCCCGAAAATGTTTCAGACGTTCGATATGCTCCTCGATGGATCCGGTAATCATCTCCTCCAGCATCTGCAGGTCATTCTCATTGAGTTTTTCTCCGTTTTTATTCAGTAACATGTTATTTCTCCTTTCGCTTTTGCTTTTTGCGATCTGTACAGTCAGATCCTCTCTCGATTTTTATCCATTATACAGACCCAAGTGCAACAAAAGTGCAAGTCGTATTAAAATCTCCCCCTGTACATTAAAGATAGCGTTCCGATTGCAGCGCAATTTCGTATGAAAAAAAAATT
>JAGBQU010000339.1 GCA_017632755.1 Lachnospiraceae bacterium | reverse complement strand
GTGACAGCGGATCAGATCCTGGTTTGCTGCGGAGAGGGGCTTTTGGGGATCAGGCAGCTGCAGCTCGAAGGAAAAAAGAGAATGCGGACAAAGGAATTTTTGCTGGGTAGAGCACTGCCGGCGGGAATGAAGCTTGGTCAGTAGACGAAGGGATCTGTCCCATGTAGGAGGAAAAAAGTGGTTAGCACAAGGGAAGTGATTCTCGAGATGCTCTTAGAGATCCTCGAGAGAGGAAGCTACAGTCATCTCGTCATTAGATCCGTGCTGGATAAATATGCATATCTGGACCGCAGTCAGCGTGCCTTTATCAAAAGGGTGTGCGTCGGCTGTGTGGAACGCAGGATGGAGATCGATCACATCCTGGATCAGTTTTCCAATACAAAAGTAAATAAGATGAAGCCGGTGATCCGCAATATCTTGCGCATGGGGGTCTATCAGATCCTGTTCATGGACAAGGTGCCGGACAGTGCGGCCTGCAATGAGGCGGTAAAACTGGCTGTTTCGAAAAAATTCGGCAATCTGAAAGGATTTGTGAACGGCGTTTTGCGAAATATCGCAAGGCAGAAGCAGCAGATATCCTATCCGGATGTGGCTGCAAAACCACTTCGCTATCTGAGCATCCGCTACTCCATGCCGGAGTGGATCGTGGATATGTGGCTTACACAGTATGGCCGGGAAAAGACGGAAGCGATCCTTGCCGGCCTTTTGGAGGAGAGACCGCTCACACTCCGGTTGGATGAGTCCCTTTCGGGGGAGGAGCAGGATGAACTCGTTTTGCAGGCAAGGGAGGCGGGTATTTTGATTGAACCATGTCCCGAACTGCCATATGCATACCGCATTGCCCATATCGATGCACTGGATGCGTTGCCCGGCTTTTTGGCGGGCAAATGGATGGTGCAGGATCTTGGCTCCATGCTGATCACGCAGTTTGCGGGGATTGACAGGGGAGATACGGTGATCGATGTGTGCGGTGCGCCGGGAGGAAAAGCGCTGCACGCAGCCGCGAAGGTCGGTGAGAGCGGTCATGTATATGTCAGGGATCTGACGCCGCACAAGGTTACGCTCATCGAGGAGAACATCGGAAGGACTTCCTATAGCAATATCACGACGCAGATTATGGATGCCACCTGCTTTGATGAGGCATCTGTCGATGCGGCGGATGTTCTGATCGCCGATCTGCCGTGCAGCGGACTGGGCGTGATCGGAAGGAAGCCGGATATCAAATACCGCATTACTCCTGAGGATCTGGAGGCGATCGCAGCGCTTCAAAGAAAGATACTGGAGACGGTACACCGGTATGTGAAACCGGGCGGGACGCTGCTGTACAGCACCTGTACACTGGATAAAAAAGAGAATGAGGAGAACGTGCGCTTTATCACAAGCCACCTGCCGTTTGCACTGGAAGAAGAGAAGGAACTCCTCCCGGGCAGTGACCATACGGACGGTTTTTTTATGGCACGTTTCAAGAGGATATGACATTGGACAAAACAGATATCAAGTCTCTGACGAGAGAGGAACTCTCCGAGGAGATGAGCCGCATGGGAGAGAAGCCTTTTCGGGCGCAACAGCTCTATGAATGGATGCATCAAAAGCTTGCGCGTGATTTTGATGAGATGACGAACCTTTCCAAACAGCTGCGTGAAAAATTGAAGGAAAACTGTCTCTATGTTTCTTTAAAGGCAGTCAGGGTTCAGGAATCCGCGATCGATGGAACGAAGAAATTTTTGTTTGAGCTGTATGACGGAAACGTGGTGGAGAGCGTTTGGATGCGCTATCATCACGGCAACAGCGTCTGCATCTCCTCGCAGGTCGGCTGCAGGATGGGCTGCCGTTTTTGCGCTTCCACTCTGGACGGACTTGAACGAAATCTGCTCCCTTCGGAGATGCTCGATCAGATCTATGCGATACAGGCGCTGACCGGCGAGCGGGTTTCCAATGTGGTGGTGATGGGTACGGGAGAACCTCTGGACAACTATGAGAATCTTCTCCGTTTTTTGAAACTACTGACCGACGAGAAGGGACTTCATCTGAGCATGCGCAATATCACGGTCTCAACCTGCGGGATCGTTCCGAATATGCGACGTCTGGCGGATGAGGGGCTTGCCCTCACGCTTGCGCTTTCTCTTCATGCGACCACCGATGAGAAGCGAAAAAAACTGATGCCGGTCGCAAACAAATACACCATCGAAGAATTGATGGAAGCATGCAGCTATTATTTTGAAAAGACAGGCAGACGGATCACCTTCGAGTACAGCCTGGTGGCAGGGGTAAATGACAGAGATGAGGATCTGCGCGAATTGACGGCTCTTGCGAGAAATCTCAATTGCCATATCAACCTTATCCCTGTCAATCCCATCAAGGAACGGGATTTCCGGCAGCCGGACATGAAGTACGTAAGCGTTTTTAAAAATACACTTGAAAAAAATAAAATCCATGTTACCATAAGAAGGGAAATGGGTCGAGATATCGATGGCGCCTGCGGACAACTGCGGCGAAGACATAAAACAGAAGGTAAGGAGGATACAGGGTGTTAAAGGCATTTTCGATGACCGATGTAGGCAGAAAAAGACAAATGAATCAAGACTATGTGTTTGCATCTCCCAAGCCTCAAGGCAACATGCCAAACCTGTTTATTGTCGCAGACGGAATGGGTGGACATAATGCGGGTGATTTTGCATCAAAATATACCGTAGATACCATTGTAAGTGAGATAAAACAATCATTTGAAAAGAACCCTACGATAATCATTAAGAAAGCGATACAGATTGCAAACAAGGGAATCCGGCAAAAGGCAATGGAGGATACCTCCCTTTACGGGATGGGCACGACCGTTGTCGTCGCCACGGTGATCGGGAGATATCTCCAGGTCGCAAACGTGGGGGATTCCCGCTTGTATGTGGTGAGTCCGAATGAGATCACACAGATCACGAGAGACCACTCCCTTGTGGAGGAGATGGTGCGGCTTGGCGGTATTGCAAGGGAGGATGCAAGACTGCATCCGGATAAAAATATCATCACCAGAGCCATCGGCGCAAGTGAAGAGGTTGAGGTAGATTTCTTTACCGTGGAACTCAAGCCCTGTGACACGATCCTTATGTGTTCCGACGGGCTGAGCAATATGCTTGAAGATGAACAGATCAAGGAAATCATAAATGAAAATAAGGGGATTGGCGAGACTGCAGAGGCGCTTATTCGAGCCGCGAACAATAACGGGGGCAAGGATAACATTGCAGTTGTTTTGGTGAGGCCATTTGTGGATGAGGTGAAGAGATGATAAAGATTGGGATGTTGGTAGGCGACCGTTATGAG
>JAGBQU010000338.1 GCA_017632755.1 Lachnospiraceae bacterium | reverse complement strand
GCTTTTTAAAGATCGTTAATAAAATGCCGTCAAAGTCTTTTCCCAATCCGTATCCGCCTGCGTAGTAAAAGGTCTCTGCATACTCGCTTCTGGCCATGCTTCCACTGTCTCTGGCCGTGAGAACGACCACATCCACATCATATTTTTGGGCTATCTCCGCTGCATATACGGAAAGCTCTTCCCTCTCCTGTGCTGTAAGGAGCTTGGCATCGTCCACGATCCGCGGTGCATTTGCATCGTGAAAGCGCTCGATGGAATCCATGGGAGTCTGCGCCCAATCAGGCAGATAGGGAGAGCCGGTCAGATACAATCTGCGGATATTTTCAATCCAGTCCGAAACACCCTCACCATACTGCCCCCTGGACATATAGTCATAGAGAATGTCATCGATCTGATTGGCAATTCCCTCGGTATAAAGCCCCATCGTCTCCTCGCCGGTGCAGCAGGCCCACCATCCGCGGTCGTCGGGATCCATGCAGATAAAAAGGCAGATTCCCTCGTAATCCTCACCACATCCGTATCCGTTAAAGTCATAAAAATCCGCGGCATAGACCCTGCGGCTCAGTCCATACGTGGAGACATCGGTAAAGATCACGATATCTTTGGATAGTTCCGTGCGGATCTGTGTAAGTCGCTGCTCCATCTGCTTTTCCTGCTCATCGGAAAAAATATCCGCCGTATCCACAACTCTCGGAGCAGTCTCATCATGATATTTCGGGAAGTTATCCGGATCCTTGGGATACCATGCGGGCATATCCGCCCCTTCTCCGACGCGCAGCTCCTGCCGCGTTCCATCTGCACCGTTGTCGTCATAGGCCTTTGCAAGATCGCTCTGTGCAGCCTCCTCTGCCAGGTTCTCGTCTAAGGCACTGTCCTCCATATATCTGGTCAGCATCCTGGCCACGGCATACATCGGTCCGTACACACCATATTCCTCCAGATATTTGGGGGCACTCTCTGCCACAAAGTGCAGATAATCCTGCGGGATCATGTCCTCTGCCGCGCCGTAGGCTTCGATCAGGATCACATCACTCTCCCTGTCCCATATCATCTGAAAGCCGTCTTTGTCCGGTCCGTATCCGAAATTGCTATCCTCATAATACGACCTTGCCATCTCTTCGAGCGTCTTTCCCTCGTAGTACTCCGGCGTGAGCGCAAGCAGCGAAAGATCGGCATGATAATTTTTCATAAATTCCAGACATATTTCATCCAGATCCTTCTGCTCCAGTTCGGAAAGGCCCTTCATGCTATCAACACATCTGTAATAATCCTCGCTCCAGAGTTTTTCTTCCTCTACTGCTTCCTCTACCGTTGCCTCTACATCTTTTTCCGCCTCTTCGACCAGTTCGGTCGCGAAAGCGCTTCTCACTGTTATACCGATCATGAACACCATAAGCGCGAGGCAAAATCTAGCTTTATTCCATCTTTTCATCTATCCAAAACCCTTTCGTCTTTTGATCAACCACCCATAAAATAGTTCACGACAGAATACGCAATCATAAGTCCGCTGACGATCGCCACGCGCCGCCAAAAATAAAGCGCGCTTGTCTTTTTGTCGATCGGAAGATTTCCGACCACCTTCCCACTCTGTCCGTTGACCGCAAAATGATAACGCTTATTTCCATGGGTGAGGTCAAACATATACACGGGAAAGAGCACATATTTTGCGCTCAGCTTTGCCTGCAGACTGCCTCCGCTTTGTCTGACATTATGATATCCGCCTCCCACATTGGACTGCACTACATTTTCTGCACTCGTGCGCATCCGCTTTTGAGCGCGTCCGGCGATCCTGCTCTTTGGCTGATCAAAACGATCTGCGGTAAATCCGGCAAGATAGCGCATGTCAAACTCCTGCATATCCTCCACACGAAACGGCTCTAACGAGTCCATCAGCTTGTCATCCACTTTGCCGCTTGCATCGACCGGCACATTCTCAAAGGACATCTGGGCGTCTCTGGTAAGACTGTAATGCTTGGTCGTTGTGATAATGTAATCCCCCGATCTGGATGACGAGGATTTACACCCCGAAAACTTAAGTCTTCCCGACAGGTCCCCACCAAAGAGCCAGAACGGCACATACACGCCGGTCACCTTTCCCATCTGACTCTCGCCAAAAAACCCCTTGGGCAATAGTTTTTTCTTTTTATAAAATCGATTGACGGCAGCCGGAAGCTCTTTGGACGTGATCCGGAAAGGGATGACTCCGTCCGGCCGCAGTTTTCCGGAAACCTTGTCTGTCAAAACGATGTTATTGGCACAGTAGGGACAGGTAAGCGCCATCTGCTCTGCCGGCGCGATCACCTCCGCTCCGCAGGAAACGCAGTGATAAACCGGCAGATCCTGCGCGTCCTCGCAAAGCGCCTGATCCCCCAGCGCATCAAAATCAAAGCCCTCCACCGAAACGGTGGGATGCTCGGATCCTTCCGTCGTTTTTCCCTCAGCTTTCTCCGCTTTCTGTGTGATCTCTACCTCACCCAGACAGTGATCGCACACAAGCTTTCCCGTCTCAGGTTCAAATCTCATCGGCCCGCCGCAATTCGGGCATTTTTGTTCCGCAATATCCGTCATTTTGTTCCTCCCCCCGGCTATTTTGTCTCTTGTCTGTCAAATTCCTTGTATTATATCGTTTTCTATCCTATTATGCAAATGATATAGCCAAAAACAAGGCTTCGTTCATCCTTGTTTGTAAATGAACGAAGCCTTTGCTGCTTTACGAATCAATTAAGATCGAAATTACTTCACCGTCACTTTTACAGTCTTCGCAAGTCCGTTTCTTGCATATACATAGACCTTTGTTGTTCCGGCGCTGACACCTTTTACATTGCCACTCTTATCAACAGTTGCGATGCTTTCATCAGAACTTGCATATCTGAACTCTTTTGCATGCTCATCACTCAGCTGTTTCTTTTTCTTGTTGACAAGTACGGTCTTTGCCTTGATCTTGGCAGTCTTTCCTACTGCTACATGGATCGTATTGGTCGTAAGGCTTATGGACTTGGCATTCGTATATTTGGTGTTCTTTCTTCCAACCACATGTCCATGCGGGTAGGGGCCATTTACTCCTTCTCTATGATCATTCCATCTTTCCGACGATACAACTCTTTTTACAGAAGCAGATTCCATAGGACTTGGAGCCGATATAACCGTCCTCCAGGATGCCCTCTTCATATTTCTGATCCCTGATCTGTTTGTATGCCTCTTGCAGTCCGTCTTCCATCTCATTGAAT
>JAGBQU010000337.1 GCA_017632755.1 Lachnospiraceae bacterium | reverse complement strand
CATCATCTTATCGGCAACCGCTATCAATCCCAGCTTGACACGAACGGGTGTCTCCTGTCGGAGTATTTCTTGCCATTGTTCTTCTGACAATCTGTTTGTGGATACTAAGAAATTACCAAAAATTTGATCAAACATAACCCCATACCTCCTAATGACAAGATTATACTATATTTTACACAAAAAAGATAGTATAATTTTACATTTTTTTGGTATTATCTGATTATTTTTTATCAATTTATTTTTTTTCGAAATAAACATCAAACAACCGCTTGGCGATCGGCACCGCATAATCCCCGCCCGATCCGGCTCCCTCCACGATGATCGTCACACAGATCTCGGGATCCTCTGCAGGAGCAAAACCGGTAAACCATGCATGGGAATCGCCTTTCTCCCCATTGTATTCCGCCGATCCGGTCTTACCTGCGGCGGTATACGAAAGGTCGCGCAGCTTGGTCGCGGTTCCGTTTTGGACAACTCCGCACATCAGCCCTTTGAGGAAGTCTGCCTCTTCCTTTTCCATGATCTGCCCGATAACCTTCCGTCCGTATTGTTTTACAGACACACCTTTATAGGTCTCTACCCGGTCGATCATATACGGCGTCAGCATCTGCCCCTCGTTTGCGATCGCCTGTGTGATCATATTCAGATGAAGGGGCGTGATCTGCGTTTTTCCCTGTCCGATGGATGTCTGCATGATATCATATCGAGAATCGGCCGACGTAAGCACATAGCTGCTCTTGTTCGAGACAAACGGAACGGGCAGTTCCTTGTTAAAGTACAGCTCCTGTGCAGTCTTTGAAAGCCGATCGATATCAAGGGACAATCCGATATTCACATAGGAAGAATTACAGGACTTCTCAAACGACTTTTTAAAATCAATGGTTCCGTGCTTTGTTCCGTGATAGCAGTTGATCCTGTCCTCACCGTCCCGATAGCTGCCGTTGCAGTTGTAAGAATAGCCGGATACGGATCCTTCCTTCTGACGGAAGTATTCGAGCGAGGTGATGATCTTAAATGTAGAGCCGGGAGGATACAGACCCTGCGTTGTACGATTTACAAGGACACTGCTGTTTGCATCCGTCGTGACCTCATCCCAGATCTGCAGGATCCGGTTCGGATCAAAATCCGGTTTGGAAACCATGGCAAGCACTTTTCCGGAACTTACTTCCGTCACCAGAATGGCTCCCGAATATACTCCAAGCGAATCAAAAGCGGTCTGCTGCAGCTTCACGTTGAGGGTGGTCACCACGCTGTCACCATAATTTTTGGAAGAATCAAGCTCGTTTTGTATCTTTTCTCCGATAAAAGAGTTTGAGGTCAGAAGATACATATTCCCCATCGCCTCCACACCGGTCTTTCCCTTTGTGGAATAGCCGACCGCATGCGCAAACAACTCACCAAACGGATACTCTCTCTTTTCATTTCCTTGTTCATCCACAATGGTCTGCGCCAGGATCTGACCGTCCGACGCAAGGATCTTTCCGCGAACATTCTGACTGGCGAGCAGTTCCTGTCTGGTATTATAGGAATTGTTGATCGTAGTCTCTCTCTGCGTCATCTGGAAATAGACAAGATTTCCCATGACTGCCAGCATGAGAAACACGAAAAAATAGGTCACGATATAGACTTCCGTATTTCTGATTTTTTTGCCCTTCTGCCCACTCTTTGCGGGATCACTCGGCTTCTTCTTGCTCATCGAAATCTCCTTTAGCATCTTGTTCCTGACGGTCACGGGCAACATATAGTCCCTCCACGATACCAAACATGATGATCGTGGACAGAACACTGCTACCACCATAGCTGATCAGGGGCAGTGTCACACCCGTCAAGGGAATAAAACGTGTCCCCCCTCCGATCGTCAAAAAAATCTGGAAAATATAGATAACGCCGATCCCGATCGCGATCAGCCTGTAAAAATGCTCTTTCATTTTGGTTGCCGCATTCATGAACATCATAAAGCAGCTAAGGCACACAAGGATCATACAAAGTGCAAACAAAAGCCCCCATTCCTCCGCAATGGCCGAAAAAATGGAATCTTCCTCGACATACGGGATCGCTGTCGGCTGTCCCTGATAGATCCCCATTCCAAACCAGCCGCCTGTCCCGATCGCAAAAAGAGACTGTGCGATCTGAAATCCGGCCGTATCGATATACGCGAACGGATCCTTGTATGCCAGGACACGGACACGCACATGGGAAAAGAGCCGATAAGCCACAACCGAAGCGAGAGCTCCGCCAAAAACCCCGAACAGCAGGTAGAGATAATTCCTGCTCGCAATAAAAAGCATAGTAAGATCTGCCACAAAAAAGATGAGCGCACTTCCCAGGTCCTTTGCAATGACCAGCAGGATGACATGCAGTGCTGCCGCTGAAGATGCAACGACCACCCGCTTGAGATCCGTTCCCGACGCAAGCAATCCCGCAACAAAAAAGACGAACACGATCTTGACAAACTCCGATGGAGCAAAGGTAAAACCACCGACCGTATAAGTGATCTTTGCCCCGTGGGTCACCGCGCCGAAGATCAATACCGTTCCCAGAGCTGCCACACCGATCGCACCATAGATCCACGTCATTTTCTTCAAAAAACGGAACTTGTAGATGATAAATGGAAGAAGAAGTCCGATGACAACCGAGAACGCAACGATCTTAAGCTGCCTCAGGCTTTTATCGTAGGACAATCTGGTCAGTTCCACAAAGCCGATCGCAAGGAGCAGACACATGTTGTTGATGATCAGGCGATTTGCCTCCGGATAGATCACACGGAAAAGCGCGATCGTCGCAAACAATAATATCTGCTGGATCCCATATAAGATGATGTACGTCGCATCGCTCGTCTCCAGACAGATCGCCGCAAACCCTATAAAATGTATCAGGAACATGCAAAGGATCTGCCGCATATAGATCCCACTTCTGCTCTCCTCGTCCTTATATCGGAAAACCGCAAAACATTCCAGCGTATAGATGGCCATTATGATGACAAGTGCATATTTGGATAGATCAGAAATAACATGTGCCATAATTTACTCCTACAAAACTCCCTTTCGAAAATGTCCGGTTGTATACTCCTGCGGGAGAGAGCGCATTTCTCCTTCTGAAAAAAGCGACGCAAACTGCATGAGCAGCTGATCTGTCTGCCTGTAATCTTCTATCGTAAAACGAAGGCGGAAAGAATCGCTAAACTCCCGCAGTTGCTCCCACTCCTTGTGCAGGGAAAGCGGGACACTGTTTAATATTGTGTTGTGGCAGCTCACACAGTCTGTAAGAACAGGGAATATCTTGTTGTAACGATCCTTTAAAAAGTATGCTGCCTCACCGGTATTCTTTTTGCAGACATTCATCGTCTTACAGATGCAGCCTGCCGACTCCATCAGCGGAAGATGGCCATAGACCAACATCTCAGCCTCCGCATCGGGACAAATCCTGCGAAAGTCCTTCCATTCATGACGGCTCCACTCAAGCGGTCCCGTTACACCGTCAAATCCGATTTCTCTCAAAAAGTGATATGCGCGGGACCCAAACGCGTACAGGCCAAAATCCGCCTGCATCTTAATATCGGAAAGGAACGTATCCTCCCTCTGCTTGAAAAAGGCAAACAGTTCCAGGCTGTTGATCAAAAAGCCATCCACGGGTGTGACATCGTCGCCTTTGCACGCATCCAAAAACGCCTCGATCTCCTGCTGGTCACGGTACCGGATCACCGGCGGAAATGACAGATAACACGAAACACCTCTCTCCCGCAGGCGCTCCGGCTCCCATATTCTGCCATCCCGTAGCTGTCTGTATAGACGAAACGGCAGATAGATCCTGCCGATCGGAAGCTCCGTAACACGCGCCAGGGCTGCGTCAAACTGCGCTTTTTGCATGACCGATACGGCGAACCGCACGTTGTCCAACCGATGCCGCTTCCCCGGCATCCGGATCTGTTCGCCATTTGCTTCACAGCCTGCTTCGATCCGGGTTTGGATGGCACCGGCCGTACCGTTGTCTCCGTCCTTACTTCCGAACTTTTGATACACTCTTTTGTAAGGGGCAAGCATCCTCCCGCTCAGCGTATCCAGCGCAAGGCGCCTCAATTCATTCAGTTCCCGGTTGGGGATAAAGATATCCGGCTCCATTTCAATTGTGAGGGTATCCCACCTGAATAGAGTATTCCCCATCTTATCGAGTTGTTTTCGGACATCCGCCTCACTCATCGGGCGATTGATCGCAGCGTTTAGCACCGTTTCCAGAGACACCTCTTCCGACAAAGATCCGGATATCGGATTCAGGCATCTAAGCGAAAGGCGGGCCGGTTTTCCTTTTTGCAGCGTCACCTTACCTTCAAGCGGGATCTTTGAATGCACATCCAAATACTGTTCTTTGACCTGCCTGCCAAAATCAGAGGTCGCATTTTGATAACTGCCTCCCGTGAGCGTGACCATGCTGCGCCCGTTATGTCTTTCATAATAACCGGTCTCCATATCTCCTCTGGTATAAAGATTGCGCAGATTGTCCACAT
>JAGBQU010000336.1 GCA_017632755.1 Lachnospiraceae bacterium | reverse complement strand
TATGACACGTTTTATGTTGTTGGGATGAATGTCTGCCGCGCTTTGGGGATCAAGCGCCATGAGACGCTCATAGACAGCCATGTTTCCCTTTTCCAGAGCCATTTTTTCCAGCTCTCTTCGAAGGGTTCCCTCCTCGGTTTCGGGGTTATCGGCAAAGGCAATGTCATAGAGCAGCGCCTGGATATAGAAACCGGTTCCGCCGACGACGATCGGGATATGCCCTCTTTGCCGGATCTTTTCCATCGCTTCCTTTGCGAGTGTCTGAAACGTGTAGACGTCAAAATCCTCTCTGGGATCAAGGATATCGACCAGATGATGGGGGATCCCATTCATCTCTTCCGGCATGATCTTGGCAGAGCCGATATCCATATACTTGTAAACCTGCATGGAATCTGCACTGATGATCTCACCGCCGATCTGTCCGGCAAGGCGGATCGAGAGATCGGTCTTCCCGGCAGCCGTAGGGCCGGTCAAAATGATGATTTTTTGTTTCTCGGACATATCGGTCACACAATCCTTTTAAATTTCTTTTCAATCTCATATTTGGACATGGAGATCACGGTCGGTCGCCCATGCGGGCAATTGTACGGATTTTCGAGGGTAAAAAGCTCATCCACCAGTGTCTGCGCCTCCATCGCGGAGATCTTTTGATTGCCTTTTACCGCGGCTTTGCAGGACATACTTGCGATCTTCTCGAGAATAAGGGAGACATCCGCCTTTATGGGGGAGTCCGTAAGAGCGTCCAAAACGGACAAAAACAGTTCCTTTGCATCATATCCGTACAGATTAAGCGGTATCTGCCGCAGCGCAAATTCATCCCCGCCGAATTCCTCGAGCACAAAGCCAAGTGAGGTAAAATGTGCCTCAAATTCTTTATAGATCTGCTGCTGTAACTGCGTCATGGTGATGATGATAGGCGGATTGAGCTGCTGTGTCTCGATCGTATGCTCTTTCATCTGCGCGAAAAGCTTTTCGTACATGACTTTCTCATGCGCAGCATGCTGATCCATGATATAGAGCTTGTCATGGCAGGTGATCAGCCAGTAGGTCTCAAAGATCTGCCCAAGGATCTGATATTGATCCCTGGAAGATTCCTCAAAGAATTTATCAAAAGAAAGATCCATCTGCTCGGGTTTTTCGATGAAAATATGATCCTTCTGTTTTAAGATGGTCTGTTTTTTCTTGACCTCTGTGTCTCCAAAGAAAGGATGTAAATTCTGCTGATCCTTCGCCTTTATGATATTGGATGAAAGGCCTGGCTGTCCTGCGGGTGGCTGCTCCGCTCCCGCAAGGATCTTGGAAAGAGAGATCCGCTCCTCGAAAAACTCATTTTTCGCCGATGCGCTTTCCTCCTGCTCTGCTTTTTCAATCCTCTCCGCCTTATAGGGAGTGATCTCCCGCATCAGATTCTGCGCTTTTACCTTCTCAAACGGCTCCGGCACAAACGCAGTAAGCTCACGCTGCGCCTTTGCCAGTTCCCTGCCGGATATTTTTTCCTCCGTAAGGGGGATCGCAGGGATCAGATCCTGCTTAAGCAACACTTCCTTAATGAAATCCCGGACGGCCAAAAGCTGCTGCTCGGGCTGCTCGATGCGGATATCCATCTTGGTCGGATGGACATTGACATCAATCTTTCCTGTATCGATCGTAAAATATAAAACGGCAAACGGAAACTTGTGTTGCATGAGATGATTTTTGTAACCCTCCTCAAGCACCTGGGAAAGCATACTGCTCTTAATGTAACGGCCGTTTACAAAAAACGTCTCAAAACTGCGGCTTGCGCGGTTTAAAACCGGCTTCCCGAGATAGGCCGAAAGTGCAAGACCGTCCAGCTTAAGATCTGCCTGTATCATATTCTCCGACACTTCTTTTCCGTATATCCGGTAGATGATCTCGGAGACATTGCCGTTTCCGGATGTAAAAAAGCGTGTCTGACCATTTTGAATGAACTTAAATGCGATATCCGGTTTTGAGAGCGCCAGATGCTGCATCATATCACTGATATAGCTGCCTTCCGTCGCCTTGGACTTTAAGAATTTCTGTCTTGCGGGCGTGTTATAAAAAATATTGCGGACGATCATCGTGGTCCCGTCCGGCGCACCCACTTCCTCCGGCGCTTGCATCACGCCCCCGTTTACACACACACGCGTTCCGACGAGTTCCTCCCTCGTCTTGGTGATCATCTCCACCTGACAGACCGCACAGATGCTCGAGAGTGCCTCTCCGCGAAAACCAAGACTCGTCACCTCCGTCAGATCTTCCGCGGTTCGGATCTTGCTGGTCGCATGGCGTAAAAAGGCTTTTTCCACCTGCGATCTGTCGATACCGCTCCCGTCATCCGAAATGCGGATCTGACTGATCCCGCCGTCCGTAATGTCCACCGTGATCATGTGTGCACCTGCATCTATGGAGTTTTCCACCAGCTCTTTGACCACGCTGAGCGGTCGTTCTACCACCTCGCCCGCGGCGATCTTATCAACCGTTACACTATCTAAGACATGTATCTCTCTCATTGGGAGGGCTCCTTCCTACCAGCGGTTTTTGATCATGTTCTGCAGTTTATAGAGTGTGTTGAGCGCATCCAGCGTCGTCAGGTTCTGGATATCCACCGCCAAAAGCTCATTGATCACATCCTCATCCTTGACCGTGTCAAACAGACTCATCTGAGCCAGATCCACCTCATCATAGGATTTCTTTTTCTTCTTTTCGGGCTTGAAATCGCCGCAGACACTCTCCACCTTGCAGGCGATATCATTGTCGCTGATCTGCTCCGCGATCTCTTTTGCCCTGTCGATGACCATGTCGGGCACACCGGCCAGCTTAGCCACCTGTATCCCGTAGCTCTTGTCGGCACCGCCCTTTATGATCTTTCGCAAAAAGACGATGTCGTCTCCTCTTTCCTTTACGGCAATACAGTAATTGTTGACATTGCTTATCTTGTCTTCGAGTTCGGTGAGCTCGTGATAATGGGTGGCAAACAACGATTTTGCCCCCAATAGTCTGCGGTTGCTGATATGTTCGATCACCGCCCATGCGATGGAAAGCCCGTCAAAGGTTGAGGTACCCCTGCCGATCTCATCTAAGATGAGCAGACTGTTGCTCGTCGCATTGCGAAGGATATTGGCGACCTCATTCATCTCAACCATAAATGTGCTCTGCCCGCTCGCCAGATCATCCGACGCACCGACTCTGGTAAAGATACGGTCAACGATACCGATATTGGCTGATTTTGCAGGCACGAATGACCCGATCTGCGCCATCAGCACGATCAGCGCAGCCTGCCTCATGTAGGTGGATTTTCCCGCCATGTTCGGCCCGGTGATGATCGAGATCAGATGCTTATTGCCATCGAGAAAGGTGTCGTTTGCGATAAACATGTCACGATCGATCATGTGCTCGACGACCGGATGCCGACCGTCCTTGATCTCAATGATGCCCTTGTCGTTGAGTTTCGGTCTCACATAATGATTATGCTCCGCCACATAGGCAAGGGATGTAAAGACATCCAGTGCAGCGATCGCCTTGGCGGTTTTCTGGATACGCTCGATATTGGCTGCAACCGTATCCCTGATCTCACAATAGAGATCGTACTCCAGGCCATAGAGCTTGTCCTCCGCATTGAGAATCGTATCCTCCAGCTCCTTGAGGCGCGTCGTGGTATAGCGCTCTGCATTTGCCAGTGTCTGCTTGCGGATATAATCCTCCGGCACAAGATCCTGATAGGAATTTGTGACCTCAAAATAGTAACCGAATACCTTATTGTACTTGATCTTCAGATTTTTGATCCCGGTCCGCTCACGATCTTCATTCTCAAGCTCCGCAAGCCACATTTTCCCCTCGGTCTTTGCGTGCTTGAG
>JAGBQU010000335.1 GCA_017632755.1 Lachnospiraceae bacterium | reverse complement strand
TTTTAATTCCTATTGAGGTGAAGGCAGCTGATAATACCAAAGCTAAGAGTCTGCACTTGTTTTGTAACAGATATAAGCCTAAGCTGGCGATTAAGACATCACTAAAAAATGTAGGGGATCATATGGATGGAGAGACACATGTATGGTCGTTACCGCTTTATGCATTATTTAGGATGAATGAATATTTATTTCGTGAGATGGGATGGAAAAACTGATCAGAAATAACTGTAATCTGTCTGATGAAAAGGAGAACATATCGCATCTGTCATTCTGGCAGGTGTGATATGTCCTTTAAAAAATTTGAAAAGAGACAAAATATGCCTATAATTCATCATCCATATCCACCTTTGGCAGCGTGAAGATGAATTCACTTCCGACGCCTTCCGTGGATATGACATTGATATGTTCGCCGTGGGCAGCAATGATCTCTTTTGTGATGGAAAGTCCCAGCCCGGTTCCCTTTTTGTCCTTTCCGCGGGACAGATCCGTCTTATAGAAGCGGTCAAAGATAAGCTTGAGGGAATCCTTGGGAATACCGATCCCCTGATCCTTGACGGATACAAACAGTTTGTTGTTTTTTACGCGCGTCTCGATCGTGATCACCGACTGATTGTGTGAAAACTTGAGCGCATTGTCAAGCAGATTGTATAAAACCTGCTGAATTCTGCTCATGTCGGCTTTGACATACATGGTCTCTCCCGTCAGGATCATATTGATCTTAATCTGTTTGCTCTGACAGATGCCTTCAAAGGTAGCCGCCGTGTTGCGGATGACCAGATTCATGTCAAATATGGTCTTTTCCAGGATCATTCCCTTGCTGCTTAAGTTGTTGAGCGTCAGAAGGCTGTTGGTGAGTTTGGTCAGACGTTCCGTCTCATTGAGCACGATCCGCAGATATTTCTGGCTCATTTCGGGAGGAATCGTACCGTCGAGCATCGCCTCCAGATAACCCTTGATAGATGTTAAGGGTGATCGGAAGTCATGTGATACATTGGCCACCAGCTTTTTTTGATTATCCTCATAGCGCGCCACCTCGTTTGCGAGATAATTCAGGGAGGCAGCCAGATATCCCAGTTCATCATTACTTTCTATCGCGATCTCATATTCCATATTGCCTGCGGCAAACTGTTCGGTTGCCGTGATAATCTTGCGGAGAGGAAAATAAAAGGCTTCGGTAAAGAAGATCAAAATGATCAGTGAAAGAAGGACCAAAAGCACCATTGTGACAGAGGTGATATTCAGGATACTGTTGCTCGAGGCGTAGATATCGCGCATGGGCTTGTGTATGACCACATATCCCCGGATCTTATAGTCGAGCGTGATCGGTGTGAACACGCTGAGCATATCCTCATCGAATTCATCAAAAAAGTGACCAACCGTGTAATACGAATCGGAGGTGATGGAAGGGTCAAAGCCATTTATGATCCGTGGATTATTGACGTCGATCGCTTCGTCCGAGGCCACCACGACAGTTCCTGACGGGTTGACGAGCCAGACGGAGCAGGACACATATGCCGCAAGCGCATTCAGCTGGTCCGTTACGCTTTCCAGTGTGATCTGATTGTTGTAGAGCTTGGTAGCGTAGAGTCTGGAGATCTGCGAGGCCTCCCGGTAGAGTGTCTCGGCCGTCTCACGCTTGATGTGCTCGGTTGTCAGATTACTGGAAAAGGTGGCAACGACAATAAAGGCGAAACAGCCAAAAATGACATAAGCCAGCAGAAATTTCAGATAGAGTGTTCGTCTCATGGATTTCTGTTACTCCTTGTGCGTTACTTATTTTACCTCAAATTTGTATCCGATGCCCCATACGGTGGAAAGGCGCCACTTTTCGTGGTCGCTGATCTTTTCCCTCAGGCGTTTGATGTGAACATCCACTGTGCGGGTATCACCGATGTATTCGTAGCCCCAGATCTGATCCAAGAGTTGTTCTCTTGTAAAAACCTGATTGGGGGATGACGCCAGAAAGTAAAGGAGTTCGAGTTCCTTTGGCGGCATCTCCACACTCTGTCCCATGTAGAGAACGGAGTAGTTGGTCAGGTTGATGGTCAGATCCGGATAGCTGACCTTGCGGGCATTGTCCTTTGTATCCGTTGATGAGGGAGAAGCCTTATAGCGACGCAACACCGCTTTGACCCTTGCCACGAGTTCCTTTGAGTCAAAGGGTTTTTCCATGTAGTCATCGGCACCCAGCTCAAGCCCGAGTACCTTGTCAAAGATCTCACCCTTGGCCGAGAGCATGATGATCGGAAGCTGGCTTGTGGCGCGAACACTTCTGCATACCTCATAGCCGTCTATGCCGGGAAGCATCAGATCAAGCAGCATCAGATTCGGCTCAAACGTCTTTAGGGCGTTAAGTGCCTCCTCACCGTCTCCCACGATCAGGGTTTCAAAGCACTCCTTTGTCAGATACAGGGAGATCAGTTCTGCGATGTTTTGGTCATCATCTACGATCAGGATTTTTTGTTTGTTTGCCATATAATTCCTCCCGTCTATTTAAAATTTACGATTGTCACGCCCGCGTCACCCTCTCCGAATTCGCCAAGGCGGAAGCTGTCTACGTAGCTCTGTCTCTTCAGATGAGCATGCACGGCGCTTCGCAAAGCTCCCGTGCCCTTCCCATGTACGATGCGCACCATATTCAGATGCGAGACATAGGCATCGTCGAGGTATTTATCAAGGACAGCCAGCGCTTCGTCCACCGTTTTGCCAAGCAGATTCAGCTCTGGAGATATGCTGGCAGATTTGCTCAAAGTGATCTTTCCGGAGCCGGTACGTGTTAAAGTGGGTGCCTTAATTTCCTCCTCCTGGATCATGATCAGGTCGCTTATGTGCACCTTCGAGCGGATGATACCGCATTGTACAAACAAAAAGCCCTTTTGGTCCGGTTTGTTGCTGACGGTTCCCTTTGCGTTTAAAGAAAGTACCTTTACGGCGTCGCCGATCTTCAGCTGGGAGGATTTCAGTTTGGTCTTTGGCCGGCCGGCAGCCTTGAGTGCCAGCTTTTCGTCTTTTTTACTGATCTGTTCACGAACCTTGCTGCGCTGCTTTTCCATTTCTTTCATGGAGGTTGCGGATCCGTACTTTTGGAAGTTGCGGATTGTCTCATCCGCTACGGATTTAGCCTCCTGCAGGATCTCGCGTGCTTCCTCATTTGCCTGCCTTAAGATCTTGTCTTTTGAAGCATCCAGCTTCTCCTGTTTGTCCTTAAGCTGCTGCCTCAGCGTACGGATCTCCTCTTTGTAGGAAGCGATCTCCTCCCGCTCCTTTTCGATCGTCACGCGGCTGCTCTCCAGATCTGCCAGTACATCCTCGAAAGATTCCTCCTCCTTGGAAAGCTGTAGTCTGGCCTCGGAGATGATATCTTCCGAAAGCCCCAGCTTACCGGAGATGGCAAAGGCATTGCTCTTGCCTGGTATGCCGATGAGCAGGCGATACGTGGGGCTGAGGGTTTCTACATTGAATTCGCAGCACGCATTTTCAACCTGATCGGTTGTCAGGGCATAGACCTTCAGCTCGCTGTAGTGCGTGGTTGCCATGGTGCGGACACTCTTTTTGGAGAGATGCCCGAGGATCGCGATGGCGAGCGCGGCACCCTCCGTCGGGTCGGTTCCCGCACAAAGCTCGTCGAACAGGCACAGGCTCTGATAGTCGGCTTTTGCCAGAATATCAACAATATTGGTCATATGTGAGGAAAAGGTCGACAAGCTCTGTTCAATGCTCTGCTCATCACCGATATCCGCAAAAACCTCTGTAAAAATGCCCAGCTCGCTTCGATCGAGAGCCGGAATGTGAAGTCCCGCCTGACCCATCAGGGTAAACAGACCGATCGTTTTGAGTGAGACGGTCTTGCCGCCGGTGTTCGGTCCGGTGATGATCAGCTGGTTAAAGTCATCACCCAGATGAATGTCAATGGGAACGACCTTTTGTTTATCCAACAAAGGATGACGACCCTTGCGGATCTTTATTATGCGCCCGGAATTAAAGATGGGGCGCGTTGCATTTTGCTCGAGTGCCAGTGCGGCCTTGGCAAAGGTAAAATCAAGAAAGGTCATAACCCGGCTGTTATCCAGTATGCTTTCTGTATACAAGGCACATTCGCCGGAGAGCTCCTGCAGAATACACTCGATCTCTTCCGACTCCTTTAGGGAGAGCTCCTTGATCTTGTTGTTGAGTTCCACGACGGAAGCAGGCTCGATAAAGAGCGTCGAGCCACTCGAGGACTGATCGTGTATGAGACCCTTTACCGCAGCTTTGTGTTCCGCTTTTACGGGCAGGCAGTAGCGGTTATCCCGCATCGTGACAACGGCATCCTGCAGATAGCTGCGCAGAGAGCCGTTTACCATGCTGCTCAGCTGGCTGTGGATCTTCTCTCCTGTCTGTGCGATGCTTCTGCGTATGCTCCTAAGGGCAGGGGAGGCATCGTCGGCCATCTCCTCCTCGGAGATGATACAGCTGCGGATCCGGGACGCGAGATGCGTGCAGGGCTCAAGCTGCTCAAAGCAGGCGCTCAGAGAGTCCTCTTTTTGCTTGTCATCCTTTCCGTAGCTCTTTACGCGGCTGACATTTTCCAAAAAAGAGGCGATCTGCAGCAGCTCGCCCATCTGCAGGCTTGCGCCGATCTCCAGATGACGGCAGATCTGTGAAAAGTCACGGTTTCCGCCAAAGGAGGTATTTCCTTTTTTGATCAGCCTTTCAAGCGCATCCGTTGTCTCAAGCTGTGCCTGTTCAATATCAGCCAGACGATCCATCGGTACGAGATCTCGGCAACACTGTCTTCCCGGATCGCAGGTAGCCTTGTCCGTGAGACGGTCTATGATCTTGTGATATTCCAAAGTTTTAAGAACTTTTTGATTCATGTTTGGTCTCCAATATGCTGCGCATTTGATATCGCTGCGCGATATACTTTTTGTTCATGTGGTTACTTCGCCATATGCACAAAACATGCCTTTCGTGCAAGCACGAGTCATATTTTGCGCACATGGCTCTGAATAGTTACATTGTATCACATTCCGGCTTAAATTGCCATGAAGCTTTGCGATAAGCAATAGCGCTTTACAAGGAAAGGTCTATCCGATATACTAAGGGAAAAATGAGCAAATCAGTTTTTTCCGCAACACAGACAAAGTCGGGTGAAAATATGGACGAAAAAGATCTTCAAATGACAGACAATACAGAAGTCAAAGAGAAAATGCTCTCCTTTATGCATGAGACGACCAGGGAAAAGCCGCTGAACAAACGGAAGCTGGTGAGAAGAACCGTGATCACGGCGTTTTCCGCGCTTATATTTGGTGTGGTGGCATGTTTTACCTTTCTGGTTTTAGAGCCCGTTATCAGCAACTGGCTCTATCCGGAGGAGATCACAAAAATAAAGTTTCCGGAGGAAGAGAAAGAAACCCTTCCGGAGGAGATGCTCACGGAAGATGCATTGCAGCAGGAGATCTATGATGACATTGTGCAGCAGGTTGAGGAGATCACCTCACAGGGTTCTTCGCAGAATCTCACGACAGACTCCTATGAACAGATCTACAAAAGTTTAAATGATGTTGCTACGGAGGCCGGAAAGTTTATGGTGACGGTCAAGGGAACTGTTTCGGAGACGGATCTTTTGCAGGACATCATTGAGAAGGAAAATATGACATCGGGTGTTGTCATCGCTGACAATGGCGTGGAATATCTGATCCTCGCAGATCTGGAGGGTCTGAGCGATTCGGAGACCTATAGTGTCACTTTCCAGAGTGGCGTTCAGGCAGAGGCAGTGTTAAAGGGCAGGCATACGCCCACGGGATTGGGTATATTTGCCGTGAGATATGCAGATTTTACCGAGAATGACCGCGCAAGGATACAGATCGCAGTTTTGGGCAATTCCAACGCAGGTGTCAGTTTGGGACAGCCGATCATTGCTGTCGGCAAACCCATCGGTGAAAGCGGTTCTCTGCTCTATGGCATGATTTCATCCAAGGGAGGCATATTGAGTCTGCCGGATGCAACTTACCAGATGATCGATACCGATATGCAAGATTCGCCCAATGCGGCCGGAGCGCTGGTGAACCTGCGCAAAGAGGTCATCGGTTTTATCACCGAGAGCGCGAGAAAGGGCAAATCCCATGCCTATATCAGCGCAATCGGGATCTCAGATCTCAAGCAGCTGGTCGAGAAGCTCTCCAACGGAGAAGGGATTGCCTACACCGGGATCCGGGGCATGGATGTGACAACCAAGGCGCACGATGAGCTCGGTGTTCCCTACGGCGCCTACGTGTCCGAGGTGGCCATGCACTCGCCCGCGATGGAGGCGGGGATCCTTGCCGGTGACATCGTTGTACAGATTGATGCGCATGAGGTTGCGTCTTTTTCCGATTACCGAAAGACGCTCCTGTCCAAGGTGCCGGGTGATACGGTGATCATGCACATCCGCAGATTTACGGGTGAAGAGTACGCGGAGATGGAAATTAATCTGGCGCTCGCAGAGTGCGAGTAGGCAGATTGTAATATAAATAGGTAATTGCGAAACTCGCGATGCTCGTTCGCAATCTTGAACCAAAACAAGGAAGAATAGGATTGATCAGGGGATGTTTGACAAAGAAATCTTTCAGTGTCGGGATCAGAAGTCTTGCATCATGAACACTTTTATCTTCGTCAGGAGAATCGGATTTCTTATCGACGGTGATCTCTGTGTGGGCTGTCAAAGCATCCGGAACTTTGGAAAAACCACAGAATTCACGGAGAGGTTTTGAGTAAGCGAGAAAGGTCAAAAGAAGCTGGTCTGTAGGGATGGAAAAAATGCGCTGGA
>JAGBQU010000334.1 GCA_017632755.1 Lachnospiraceae bacterium | reverse complement strand
GGTGGAATTTGCCATCGGAACGGGCTACTACTGTGGTTTTACCGACGGAAGAAAAGCGGATGAGCAGATGGCGCAGCGCATCTCGGAGCAGATGCGGAAGATCGTGGAGGAAAAACGGCCGATCGTCAAGACAACTTATCCGATCGATGAGGCGGTGGAACTTTTCCGCAGGAATTATATGCTTGATAAGGTTGCGCTGTTCAAGTTCCGCAGAAGCTCGTTTGTAAATGTGTATTGTATCGACGATAATCACGATTATTTTTACGGACATATGCTTCCCCATGCGGGATATATCCGGCATTTTGAACTTATGGTATACAAGGACGGGCTCATGCTCAATCTGCCCACGAGAAAAGAACCCGGCAAGCTGGTCGAGGTGGAGAACCGTGAGAAATTATTTACCACGCTCATGGAGGCTACCGATTGGGGACGCGAGCTGGGAGTTGAGACAGTGGGATATCTCAATGAACGGATCTGCGAGGGTGAGATCAGTGATCTGATCATGGTACAGGAGGCGTTGCAGGAGAGACGCATGGCTGAGATCGCGCGTGAGATCGTCAGCAGGGATTCTGTTAAATTTGTCATGATCGCGGGACCGTCCTCCAGCGGAAAGACATCGTTTGCACATCGCCTTTCCATCCAACTCAGAACACTTGGCCTTTCACCGCATCCGATCGGAGTGGATGACTATTTCGTAAACAGGGATCAGACACCCCTTGATGAGAACGGAAACTATAATTTCGAATGCCTTGAAGCGATCGACGTAAAGCTGTTTAACGATGATATGTGCGCACTCTTGGAAGGCAAGAGGGTGGAGATCCCCACCTTTAATTTTAAGACCGGTACCAGAGAATATCGTGGTAATTTTAAGCAACTGGGAAAGGATGATATCCTTGTCATCGAAGGTATTCATGCTCTCAACGACAAGATGTCGGAGTCATTGCCGACCAGCTCCAAATTTAAGATCTATATCAGCGCACTCACCAGTATGAATATCGATGCACACAACCGTATTCCCACAACGGACGGCAGATTGATCCGCCGTATGGTGCGGGATGCCAGAACGAGAGGAACATCCGCGCAGGGAACGATCCGGATGTGGCCGAGCGTCAGAAGAGGCGAGGAGGAGAACATATTCCCCTACCAGGAAAGTGCGGATGCCTTCTTTAACTCGGCGACTCTCTATGAGCTTGCGGTGCTCAAGCAGTTTGCGGAGCCGCTACTTTACAATATCCCCAAGGAGGATCCGGAGTATTATGAGGCAAAACGCCTTCTCAAATTCCTGGAATACTATCTGGGCGTGAGCAGTGAGAGCCTTCCCAACAATTCCATCGTAAGGGAGTTTGTCGGAGGAAGCTGCTTTAACGTGTGATCTTCATCCATAAGAAAACACGGACTATTTTACAAATCAAATACGAGTAGGACAAATGATCGCGGCTGTCCGCCGAAAGGCGGCAGGTGAGGAAAGTCCGGGCTTCACAGGGCAGGATGCCGGATAACGTCCGGTGGAGGTGACTCCAAGGCCAGTGCAACAGAAATAAACCGCCACAAGGCTTTGCCTGAGAGAGAGGGATCTCCCTCTCGTGGTAAGGGTGGAAAGGCAGCTTAAGAGACTACCGCCCCTCTGGTAACAGAGGGGGCACATGTAAACCCCATCCGAAGCAAGACCAAAAAGAAAACCATGCAGCGGCCCGTTGCGTT
>JAGBQU010000333.1 GCA_017632755.1 Lachnospiraceae bacterium | reverse complement strand
TGCGGACTTCGTCCTCTACTATAACTATCCTCATTGCTTCTCCCCCACATGCTGCAAAAATGCAGTCATCCTTTTTATAATAACATGACTGCAATAAAAAAGCATGTTGCTCGCAACATGCTCGCGCCGAGCGCGGTTGCATTTATGCAACATATACCTTACGCGCGAGTGCGCATCCATAGCGGAGCGTTTTTTGTTTAATAGGAAATTCGGAGTAATTTCCTATTAAACAAAAAAAGACGACCGATTCGGCCGTCCGTTGAAACTTAAGTCAGTTCATTCAGATACATTTCAAAAGCAAGTCCCCAGTCATTTGGTACATTCTCTTCCTCACAGTATTTGATGCACTTTGAAGTGTACGCTGCCGCTATTTTTACGGAATCGTAAAAGCTGTGTCCGCTCATATACTTCCCTGCTATAATGCCGCTGATAACATCTCCAGTGCCGCCCCGGTTTTCACCGATCTTATCAACCATGACTATTCTGGGTTCTTCTTTTTTACTGTAAATATAGTTCATTATCTGATACTTATTAAATGGAATTCCTGTCACAACAATATGCTCGGGCCCCATGTCTGCCAGCTCTCTGCACATTATCTCAAGCTCATCGGTTCCAAACTTCCCGTTGCCGTAAGGAATCCCCAGCAATGCACACATCTCGGTCAGGTTTGGTGTCAGTATCCCGGCATATCTGACAAGCTCTTTTAACCTGTCACACATATCGGAGGTGTAATACGAATAAAGGACCCCCTCATCTCCCATAACAGGGTCCACCAGCACCATGGTATCCTCTCCCCTGAAATACTCGATGAAATCCGCAACTATATCGACCTGCTCCGCGGAGCCCAAAAAGCCTGTAGCTATTCCGTCAAATGTCAGGCCATTTCTTTTGTATGTCTGAATATAGTCCTTCATCCTTGAGGTGTAATCGTCGAAAAAATAGGAATCAAACTGTGAATGTGCCGATAAAATGGCTGTTGGAACAATAACAGCCTGTATTTTCATGACCGAGACTATTGGCGCGATCACAGATGTTGAACACCTTCCAAATCCGGTTATGTCATTTATCAGAGCTATTTTCTTCTGCTGCATATGTACAATTCCCGTCATGTAAAATGCCTGATGCGAAGCGGGATACCCAACTGAGAGGTCAGGCTTTGACACTCCTTAATCTCATTCTCGGGCAGCACATCAACAATCGTCATCCGGACATCTCCTATCTTTTCCTTGCAGGACCTCGCAAAGCTGCACATTTTATCAAAGGCGTCCGGGATCTGAGGTCGTACTACCTGTTCATATTTCTCTTTTCCCGGGGCATTAAGGCTGATCGAGACACTGTCAAAGACCTCGGCGAGCTCCGGCACAATGTCCCGCTTGTTTTCGGCGCTTCCAAGGCCATTGGTGTTAAGCCTGACCCGCAGATGCTTCTCGTCTCTTGCCACCCTTGCCGCAGCCAGAAGAGTGTCCAGCGCACAGGTAGGCTCCCCGTATCCACAGAATACAAGCTCATTAAATCCGGAAAAGTCATACTCCCGGATTGCCTCTATCACCTCTTCTTTTGAAGGATTGGTCTGATGCCACAAAGTGCCGGAATCGCCCACCCCGTCTTTTATAAATCTGATGCAGAAGGTACACCTGCAGTTGCACTTGTTGGTAATATTTGCATAGACCGAATCCTTATATGAATAGATAATGTCAGCCATTGACCTCTCCTTCTTTTCCTGCCCATCTTCGGGATCCTTCGAAAGAAAAAATGCGTGTCTTTATTCCGGCCTTATCCATGGCTGTGCCCAATACATAGAAGACAACCGAGCTTCCCATCGACTGGATGAAGCTTCCGGAGAAAGACGCCAGAATAGCTGCTTTTGTGCCAAACAGGACAGCATCTGCAATATAGTATCCCACTCCGGATATTATAAACGAAAGAACCGGGCCTGCAAGATTTCTTTTATTTATTATCCTGCTCCCCTTTGAAGTGAGCGGAAGTACGATGAGCGCCTTGATTATCAGTGTCGGAACCGTCCACATCGGCGCTGTCAGAAGATCTGCCATGCCTCCGCCAATCGCCCCCGCTATCATCGCATATGGCCTTGGCAAAAGAGCT
>JAGBQU010000332.1 GCA_017632755.1 Lachnospiraceae bacterium | reverse complement strand
GTGATGATCTCGCCTATCTGCGCATAAAGATTGAGCCATGTCACATCACCATCATCGAGCAACACAGAGACGACACCTCCCGCGGAAACTTCCAGGCTCTGAATCATCTTGTTGGTGTCGACCTTCCCCTTCGGTCCGGTAGAATCCATCACATAAACGCTATTCCCCTTGTAATCCCCGACAGCGACATAATCACCGTTTATGCTCACTATCGGATTCTGCATTTCAAAGGTTTGGTTAAAGAGCTGTTCTCCCTTGGGCGAATAAGCCGATATCCCGTCTTTGCTGTACACGAGCAGATTATTATTGTACGGGCTGTAGACACTGGTCTGGGTACCCACCTTGTCCATGGTCGAAAGTACCTCAACCTGTGTGTATACCTTTTTATCCATCACAAGCTTTGCAATGATCGCAAGCACGATGAGCGCAAGCACGATCAGAACTGCCTTATACGCTCTCACCAGTTTCGAGCGGAAGATCCTGTCCTTATAACCGCCCTGCGATCCTTCCCGAAACGCCTGTGCAAAATTGCTGAATATGTTTGGCATGCCATTCTCCTATAAAACAACCTATGCGGCTTTCTTTTGTCCGTTTTATAGTATAGCACATTTTTCAGTATGGCAATATGATTTTTTCGCCGTAATGAATATTGTCCGGATTTTCAATGTGATTGAGTTCGCAGATCTCCCCGATACGATCTGTCTTTCCATAAAAAGTATCATTGATCTTTTTGAGCGTATCCCCCTTTACGATCAGATAGCTCTGATATTCCGGCTTAGCGGGAGGCTGCTCCGGCTTTGCGGAAATATCCTGCGCCTCTTCATCCTGCCCGTCCACGCTTTTCTGCATCGAGACGGTTTCCGCGTCTGTTCCCGGGTTCTTATGCGAAGCCTGCGTTGTCTCCTCCTGTCCTGCATCATTTTGCAGCACCGCAACTGTCTCGGCATCACTTTGCTGTGCCGCAACTGTCACAGCATCATTTTGTTGTTTTGCCACACCTTCAACATCGCCCCCGTCCTTTGCAGGATCGATATCTGCCTGCGCACGCCCGGTCGGCTGCCATGTATCGATATCCGGATCGGTTGCCGGTATGTCTGTCTCCTGCAAAGCATCCATATCCGCCGCTTTGCCGCCCAGCTGCCCCAGCTTCTCATCCAGATCCACCACGCCGGGATCTTGCTGCCTTTCTTCTGTCTGTTGCGCTATTCCAAAAAGGACCTGCTCCATATTCTGCATCTTTTCATAATTCCCCAACATTGTGAACCCGGTCAGAACAACCACAAGCGCGAGCATCGCAGCCACCGTATACAAAAAGAGGTTCATTCGCTGCCTTCTCTTTTTTTCCTTTTTCTCCTGCACCATCATGCGGAATTGTCTGGTCGCCTGATCCATCTGCTCATCCTCCTCCCAAGCGAATACATCCTTTTTACTGACCATATAGTTCTGCATTGCATCATTCTTGTCATAATAGATATAATGTCCACCCTGTTTGTTCATCCGACCATACTGATACAGGAAAACCTGCTCCTCCTTTTCCGCCTTTATATACTCGATAAAGACCGGCTCCGAATCATGAAAGTAGGCCTCCTGCGTCGCCTTGACGCGATATCCGGACGAGAAATCCGCATCATCACTGATGAGCGCCCATCCCAAAATATGCAACATCGGGAAAAAGGTCATAGCCTCCTCACATGCCCTGTTCCAAGTCTCTTTTGCAAAGTGAACGCTATACAGCGGCGAGGCAATCTCTGCCACTTTGAGCGCGCCGCTGACAAAAAAGCAACTGGTTTCTTCGATCTGTTCGCATGCCCCGAGGAGAATGAGCGCATCCTCCTTGCTTCTCCCATACATTGACAGCTGCTTGATATATGTCATCACGTAATCTTCTATGTAGACTTTGCGTTCCTTTCCTGCCTCTCCGATCTGTCTGATGTTTCGCGGCAGCGAAAAGCTTGTCTCCTCCGCTTCCGGACGCGTTTCCTGTTGTGAAATCTCAATCATTTTCATCCCGCCTTTTCTTTACCATGTTATATGACACCCCTGTCATATAGGGTTTTTCTTTCTATGTAGCCTCCCGGCAATATTTCTGTCCTTTGCTACCTCTCTTTTATAACACAGGCGTCATGAATTTTTTTATCATATTATGTCGGGCAGATCAAAAAAGGTTTCGACACATCCCGGGGTTTTGGAAAATGTTTGTAATAAAAAAAGATGAGCACGCAGCAGCGTCTCATCTTTTAATGCAATATTGTTTTGTAATGATCAAGGGCATTGCCGGATCACAATTCAACTCTTCCATCGAGCGCACGAAGCAGTGTCACCTCATCGATAAACTCGAGATCACCGCCCACCGGAACACCGCTAGCGATACGCGTCACTTTCACGCCCATGGGTTTGATCAGCTTGCTGATATACATTGCAGTCGTCTCACCCTCTAAGCTGGAATTGGTGGCAATGATCACTTCCTTCACATCATCCTGAAGTCTTTGCACCAGTTCCTTAAGCTTGATGTCATTGGGACCGACTCCGAGCATCGGCGAGATCGCGCCGTGCAGCACATGATACACCCCTTCATACTTTCCGGTCTTTTCATAAGCCGTCATATCCCGGGTATTCTCCACGACCATGATCGTCCCGCGATCCCGTTTTACATTCGCGCAGATGGGACACAGCTCCTGATCGGTCAATGTAAAACAGCAGCTACAATACCTGACATGCTCCTTCGCCTCCGTGAGTG
Source organism: Lachnospiraceae bacterium (assembly GCA_017632755.1). The sequence continues at coordinate 15,139 of JAGBQU010000332.1, read as the reverse complement.
TTCTGGCAAAACGCTCCACACGTTCTTTGGGCTGATTCACCAGAAAAAACGCAAGCCTCTGCGCTGATTTGTTGCCAATCCCCGGAAGCGTGGACAATTCTTCAATTAGCTTGTTGATATATCCGCTGTAAAGTTCCATCAGAACGGAAGCCCTCCCGGAAGATTCAAGCCTCCCGTCATTTTTGCCATAGCCTCCTGACCGGCATCCTCTGCCATGCGGAGCGCTTCATTGACCGCTGCCATGATCAGATCCTCCAGCATTTCACTGTCATCCGGATCGACCGCTTCCTTGTCGAGACTTACCTTGACCACCTCTTTTTTACCTGTCACGGTCACGCTCACAGCACCACCGCCGGCTGTCGCCGTATACTCTTTTGTCTCGAGTTCCTTCTGGCTCTCTTCCATCTGTCTCTGCATGCGCTGAGCCTGCTTCATCAGATTTGCCATATTCCCAGGCATACCGCCCTGAAATCCTCCACGTTTTGCCATTTTTCATTTCCTCCTCTTATTCGTCTTCATCTTCTATTTCCATGTTGACGATCGAACTAAGGTCAACATAGTGATCTTCAAAATTGGTCTGCGCGTCCAGCGACTGAAATGTGACCTGGATCTCTTTTTGTACATGATCGGATAGGATGCGTTCGAGCATCTCTTTGTTCTGCTCGTGTCCGTCCGCTCTGGAAAAGTAATCAAACGCCATCCCGTCATCCACTACGATCATCAGGCGGTTATCTCCTCCCAGTGAGAGGTGCGCCTTTTGCAGATAGCTTCTCATGGGCTGACCGATCCCGGCAAGGATCCCTCTCCAGCCGGTGACAACAGCCTTGACATCCTCCGGGATCGCCGCGGGTAGCTGTACGCGCGGTTTTACCGGCTGCGCATCTCCCGCTTCCGGGACCGGATAGGCGCCGGATACATTCGCGCTGACCACGATACCTTTCTCCAGCTTATCCTCCAACTCACGAACTCTTTGTGACAAAGCTGTCACATCCTGTTCCATGGCGGGTCGGCAGATCTTTACAAGGGTCATCTCGATCAGTATCCGCTTGGTCACCGCATATCTTATCTTGCCTGCAAGTTCGGAAAAAATACGGATAAAGCGCATGATCACATCGGCCTCGAGCTGATCAGCTTCCTCACGGAGCAGCCGCATCTGCTCATCGGATACATCGATCACATCCGTGACATCCTCTGATGTCTTTACAAGCAATAAGTTGCGCAGATACCATGTGTATTCGCTGACAAACTGCGTCAGTTCTCTTCCCTGCATCACAATCTCTTCCAAAAGGCGGATGCATCCCGGCACATCCTGCGCGATCAGATGACGGGTCAATCGGCTGAACACTTCCTGATCGACAGCTCCGAGCACATCCAGGACCATATCATACGTCAGCTTTTCGCCCAGATGAAATGCAACCGCCTGATCCATTAAGCTCAGTGCATCACGCATGGAACCGTCCCCGCATTTTGCAAGATACCGAAGGGCTCTTGGTTCAATATCGAGTTGTTCCTTCTCTGCCAGCTGCGCCAACCGGTCTGCGATCGTGTCAATGGGGATACGTTTAAAATCGTATCTCTGACATCTGGACAGGATCGTGATGGGGATCTTGTGCGCTTCCGTCGTAGCCAGAATAAAGATAACATAGGACGGCGGCTCCTCCAGTGTCTTTAACAGCGCATTAAAGGCACCCGTAGAGAGCATATGCACCTCGTCTATGATATAAACCTTGAATTTGCCCTCGGCCGGAGAGTAGGATACCTGTTCCACGATCTCACGAATATTGTCCACGCCGTTGTTTGAAGCGGCGTCGATCTCGATCACATTCATGCTCGCAGAGGCGGCAATCCTTTTGCAGGATTCACACTCTCCGCAGGGATTGCCGTCTATTGGATTTTCGCAGTTGACGGCCTTAGCAAAGATCTTTGCGATCGTTGTCTTGCCGGTACCACGCGTGCCGCAAAACAGATACGCATGGGACATACGCTGCTTTTGAATTTGATTTTGTAAAGTACTCACTATATGATCCTGCCCCTTTACATCCTCAAATGTAAGGGGGCGGAATTTACGGTACAGTGCTTGATATGACGACATGTTACAGCTCCATTCCTCAGTCTCCGAAGCTGATGCCCAGCATCTTTGCTTCTTTGACGATGGTCGCATCCGGTGAGACCATCTTTAATTTACCTGCCACATCCTCCAGCGGCACCTTGATCACCTCACGGTTTTTGTATCCTACCATAAAACCATACTCGCCCTCAAGGATCAGCTTTCCGGCCTCGGATCCGAGGCGGGATGCGAACACCCTGTCATATGGACACGGCGAACCGCCTCTTTGTGTGTGTCCGGGGACAGTCACCCTGACTTCCTTTCCGCTTCTCTTCAATATCTCGTCTGCGATCTCATAGGAAACGGACGGATAGGTATAATTCTTCATTTTTTCCTTAAACTCTTTTTTGGAAAGCCCGGCAGTCTCCTTAGAGATCGCTCCCTCGGCAACCGCAAGGATCGTAAAGCGGCTTCCTCGCTTTTCACGCATCTCAATGGCTTCCACTACCTTTTCGATATCATATGGAATCTCGGGGATCAGAATGATGTCCGCTCCGCCTGCCATTCCGGCATTGAGGGTAAGCCAACCAACCTTATGTCCCATCACTTCTACTATGAACACACGACCATGGGATGCCGCCGTCGTGTGTATGCAGTCAATCGCCTCTGTTGCAATGTTGACCGCACTCTGAAAACCGAAGGTCATGTCCGTTCCCCAAAGATCGTTATCGATCGTCTTTGGAAGCGTAATCACGTTGAGTCCTTCCTCGCGCAGCAGATTCGCCGTCTTGTGCGTTCCGTTGCCACCCAGGATCACGACGCAGTCCAGCTTCAGCTTGTAGTAGTTTTGCTTCATAGCTTCCACCTTGTCAAGACCGTTCTCATCCGGCTCCCTGATCAGCTTGAACGGAGTCCTGCTGCTGCCAAGGATCGTACCGCCCTTGGTCAATATGCCGCTGAAATCAGCGACGGTCAACATGCGGAAATCTCCATAAATAAATCCTTTGTAACCGTTTTCAAACCCATATATTTCGACCTGTTCGTTCGCATTAAAAAGGCTCTTTACCACACCTCTCATCGCTGCATTGAGCGCCTGGCAGTCGCCTCCACTCGTCAACATTCCGATCCTCTTCATACCCCAATCCTCCATTCTGTCTTTGTGTGCTGAATACCTGCAAGTAACCTCTTTCATTATATAATATTTCGGGGCGTATCACAACACATTTTGCTGTGCATCGATCAGCGCTTTATAAATGCGCGCTCACGCAAGCGCAACGCCCGCCTGGCGGTCTTATCGCGCAAAAACCCTCAGCACAGCTGAGGGTTCTTGATCATGATATCTCTTATTTTAAAATACTATTTCTTTTCCAGAAATTTCTTTACCTTGCCGTAGACGCCCTCTCCGTCGAGTCCATACTCATGGAAAAGTACCTTCGCAGATGCAGACTCACCATACACATCATTGATACCGATCCGCAAAACAGGAGTCGGGCAAGCTTCACAGAGCACTTCACATACAGCGCTCCCGAGACCGCCGATAACGGAGTGTTCCTCCACCGTAACGACTTTTCCGGTCTGTTTTGCCGCCTCAATGATCAGCTGAGAATCAAGCGGTTTGATCGTGTGGATATTGATGACCTTTACACTGACTCCGTCCGTCTCAAGCATCTGTGCCGCTTTGATCGCGCTGTCAACGCAGATTCCCGTTGCCACGATCGTCACGTCGGAACCTTCCTTTAACACGACACCTTTTCCCATCTCGAAGGTGTAATCCTCTCTGTCGTTGATGATCGGAACCGGCGAACGACCGAATCGCATATATACAGGCCCCTTGTATGCAACCGCAGCTCGCACACACGCTCTCGCTTCGATCTCGTCGGAAGGATTCAGGATCACCATGCCCGGAATAGATCTCATAAGAGCAATATCTTCATTGCACTGATGGGAAGCTCCGTCCTCACCAACCGTGATACCGGCATGTGAAGCTCCGATCTTGACATTCAATTTCGGATAGCCGATGGAATTGCGGATCTGCTCAAACGCACGTCCCGCTGCAAACATAGCAAAGCTGGATACGACCGGGATCTTACCCGCGGTCGCAAGTCCGGCTGCAATACTCATCATATTCTGCTCTGCGATACCGCAGTCAAAAAATCTGTCCGGATATTCCTTTTTAAACATCACGGTCTTGGTTGCACCGGCAAGGTCTGCATCCAGCACGACCAGATCCGGATATTCTGCTCCAAGAGCCACCAGTTCCTTTCCATAGCCCTCTCTTGTGGCAGCCATTCTTACTTCTGACATAATGCTTCCCCCGCTTTCTCAAGTTCTGCCATAGCGGCCTCAAACTGCTCATCATTCGGAGCCACACCATGCCAGGATCCGTTGTTTTCCATAAACGAAACGCCCTTTCCCTTAACGGATTTTGCGATGATCACCGTCGGCTTACCCTTGACCTGGCGCGCCTTTGCAAATGCATCGCGAAGCGCATCAAAGTCATGTGCATCAACCTCTATCGTATGGCAGCCAAACGCCTGAAACTTCTCCGGGATCGGATACGGCGAGCACACCTCGTCCAACGTTCCGTCAATCTGCAGATTGTTGTTATCCACGATCATAACAAGATTGTCCAACTGTTTATGTCCGGCAAACATCGTAGCCTCCCAGACCTGTCCTTCCTGAATCTCTCCATCTCCGAGAAGTGTGTAAACCCTGTAGTCCTTTTGATCCATCTTGCCGGCAAGCGCCATTCCCACTGCTGCCGAAACGCCCTGTCCGAGCGATCCCGTTGACATATCCACACCGGGAATGTTGATACAGGGATGTCCCTGCAGATAGGAACCGAGCTTGCGAAGTGTGAGAAGATCCTCCACGGGGAAGAACCCTCTGTGCGCAAGCGCCGCATAAAGACCGGGTGCGGTGTGACCCTTTGAGAGAACAAATCGGTCTCTGTCCGGATCGTCCGGATTCTTCGGATCAATATGCAGCTCTTCAAAATATAAAAACGTAAAAATATCCGCTGCCGAGAGCGAGCCGCCCGGATGACCGGCTTTCGCACTGTGAACCGATGCGACGATACCTTTGCGAACTTCGTTGGCAATCTTTTGAAGCTCTAAGTTGTTCATGTTCTTCCTCCAATTATATATCTGTAAAACATTTTGGTACGCAACAAAATACCGTGCATCCTGCGTCGAGCAAAATCCATATGCGTTACCTGCACAGTTAACTCAGCCCAGGCGCCCTCACGGCACATGGAAGGTTCTGCTTAGTGCTGCTTTGTTCCCAACCTGACACGGTTCACAGATTCCCATTGCGCAAGACCCGAACATCAACGTCACTTATGCAGGGCTGCCATACAGATCAAGACCCTCGGCAGGATATCACCCCTACTAGAGCGGATTGAAGGTACAGGGCTCCGCTACTTCCCCGGCTGCACGGTCTTTATAGTATATCGTTTTTTTCCCTGCTTGTCAAACGGCAAAAATCAGCTGTTCCCATACTTTTGAACAAATACATCCATCGGGATCGGTTTCGATAAATAATATCCCTGCAGGAAGCTGCATCCAAAATCGCGGAGCCGCTCTGCCATCTCCTTCGTCTCCACTCCTTCGGCCGTTACGCTGAAGTGCATATCCAAAAAAACGGCGATCTCTTTTGGCAGGAAGCTGTTCGGATTCTCAAAATGGGACCAGATGATCCCGCGGTCGATCTTAATATTGGAAAGCGGATAACTGACAACCCCCAATGCATTGGAATACCCTGTGCCATAGTCATCGAGTGCGAACTGAAAACCATCCTTGATCATGGTCTGCATCTGTGTTTTCAGAACGCCGGAATCGATGATGGCCTGTTCCGTGATCTCCAGATGCACTTTGCCGTTTGGTATGTTATACTCCCGTAGGATCTCGCGGAATTCCTCCGGAAGATTTTTGTTCATGCACTGGATCGGAGAAAGGTTCACATTCACCCACTCCAGCCCGAGACGGTCATTGTTCTCCTTGATAAAGCGGCATGTTTTCTCCAGCACCTGCTTCCCCAGCCTTCCGATGCTTCCGTTCGTCTCAGCGATGGGAATAAACTCATCCGGAGACACAAATCCCAAATCGGGGTCGTTGATCCGGGCAAGAGCCTCCGCACCGACCACACGAAAATCGGTTGCATCCACCACCGGCTGAAGATATACTTCAATGGTTTTCTCCTCAAGCGCACGCTCAAGTGCCTTGCGGACCCGGAATTGACGCTCGACGGTATCGATCGTCTGGCGGTTGATGTAGATGTCCTCTTTCTGATCGAGTCTGGCGGCTTGGTTGAGCGCATAGCGAAGACTGCTGATGATATTCTCCGTCTCCCTCACTCCCATCGAGGAATCATAGATCGCCAAACCGACAGACAAGAACAACTCGGCGCTCTTTGCATGCCAGGGCTTTTCAAAACGTGCGTGGATCGTATCACACATCTCGCCAACGTCCTGTCTTTGCGTTATGATCGCAAAACGTCCGCTTCTCACATAGAAGATGACGTCCTTGCGGAACAACTCCCGCAAGAACTCCGCGATCACCGCAAGCCCCCGATCCATCTGCTGCCATCCGTAAATATCACGGTTTACCTGATAATCCTTTATGACAAATGTGATGATCCGGTATTCCTGCTCCCCGTTGATCTCCTCCACCATGAGATCCAGACTGCTCCTGTTAAACAGCTCCGTCCCTGGATCCAGATAAAACTCCGGATTTTCAAAGGCGAGGTAAATAATGACGATCACAAGCAGACAGAACATATCCATGATCAGATACGTCGGCATCAGCAATCGGATGCACATTGCCACAAAAAGGATCGCAACAAAACCGTATGCGCTGTATCGATGCAGCCGGCTGAGACGGTTTTTGTACATAAATAGGGCGATCAAACAGGATATCAGATAAAAGAACGCATGAACGTACAGGACATTGTACAAGGGTCCTTTGTGATATCCCTGCGCATCGATCCCAAAGACCGCATCCGTAAAAAAGCTCGATACGTCGATCAGGATCGCGACAATGTTCACGCCGATCAAAAGCACGCCTCTGCACGGGCCATCCTCAAAGCGCAGATTCAAAATGTTCATCACAAAACGGAACAAGAGATATATGCGAAGATAGAAGCATATAAAATACAAGATATTTGCCGTATACAACGCCCAGAGCGGATACTTCTCATAATTCTCGTCCATCAGCGAGCTGAACACATCCGCAGCCATGGTCAGCACCTCCATGAGAAGGATCCATACAAAGGTCTGTTTTGAGCGCAAAGGCAGCCTCGGCCGGAGCAGATAAAACAAATAGAATATGATCAGCAGACAAACTGTCGGAAATGTATAATTAAAATTCCACATAGTTATCCTCATTGGCATCTGATATCGGGATCATTTGTTGCTTTACAGTTTAACACACCTATGTCACCATTGCCAGTAAAAGCGTATTTTTTATGGACATTTTGTCGTCAGCCTGCTCGCTAGCACGCAACGTTCCACAAAGAGCACTCCGTCCGCCCTCGTCGCTTCGCACCACTTGACGAGCGAAAAATCCCCATGCTCGTATTCCAGTGCGGTAATGCAGCGGGGATGGACACAGCTGCCGGTATTGAAAAACGGCAATTCATCCGCCTTGGGAAGATGGGGCCTGTGGGTATGCCCGACGATCAGCCCCATCTTTTCCTGCTCTGCAAAACGCCTCAGACGCTTCTGCGTATGTCCCTCTATGGTGTAGTTACCGGCCGGACGGATCGGATTGTTTACCCCGACCATCTCAAGCGGCTTCCAGAGATAGCGCACAAGCCCCCGGGAAATCTTCCAGAGCCGATCGTTCATGAGATCCCCCTGATGCCCGTGGACGAGCAGATATTCCCTACCCGTTATGGCATGATGCAGTTTTATCCCCTCATGGATCTCAATCCCCGGAAAGAGAGGAAGCATACAGGCCAAGCCGTCGCAGTAATAGTTCTGATAATATTTCGCGGCGAAGCGCTGCTGCCTTTTTTGCATATCATGATTTCCATAGAGCATATAAAACCGGTGATCCCGGTAAAAACAGGACAAAAGCCAGTAGGCATCGCTGTGCGCGCGGATGATATCCTCCATACGGCGGTTCTCCCACAATTCGTCTCCGTCTCCCAGTTCGATGTACGTAAAACGGCGCTCATTATAGTACTCCAGGGCTCTGAAAAAAAGGTTCTGATTTGCCATGAAGTTATCGCTCCAGTTTCCCGTTCCCCTGTGGCAGTCACTCATCATGACGATGCGGGTGGCCTCATCGATGCGCAGAACTTTGGCGCGCTCCGCGATGTTCCTCAATTTCCGGACTGTGCTCACATGTTTCGCCTCCTTTTCATCCGACCTGCTTTTTCCGCGTGCATTTTTTTCGTCCGTCTGCCCCGCCGGGCGCAGCATCCCTTTTTTGTCGCCGGTTCTCCAACTGCCGGATCTTCCTGCGCGTCGCCTCGGTGATCTTCCCGAAACGCAGTGCTGCGCCTGCCAGGATCTTAAAGCGGAGTCTCAGATAATATACGCGATCAAGCGTGCAGTCAAATCTGTCCGTCAGCCGCAGATAGCGCCTGCAGTTATGGCGATTTCTCCTCATGACCATGCGGCGGATCAGCTTCCATCTGCGCACAGGTTGTTTGCTTTTCGGTCTTGCAAAGGACACAAACACACTTAAGTTTCGCAGACGGATCTCACTCTCCGAATATCCGGTCTCCAGAAGGCCCTGCACATATGCATTCCGCATGCCGTATGACGGAAAATCAATCCCTATCTCCGCCTCGAGCTGCTCCGGCTGCGTGAGCTCACCCAGAGAAAACATGGTCAGCCACCAGTGCTTTTTGCAGCTCTGCATGATCCTTTTGCCATTCTTGTACAAGATCATACTCATCAACACAAGTTCATCATCCGGAACGCTTTTGTAAAAAACAAAATCTCCCTTCCGATAATCCTCCGGCTTTTGCGCCTTATAGATCCCGACTTCCGCCCCGGTGGCCATCCCATACTGCCCTTTCCACATCTCGATCAGGTACAGGCTGTCCCCGTAGGTAAATTCGATCGGTTCGCAGTCGATGACCATGTTCATGGAAAGCGCGGACTCGTCATACAGCCTGCAGTATCCCATCTCACGCTGCCATGGATGAAGGATCGTGGTAAAGATATCCCTCTCATGATCATAGCAATAGCCAAACGGGCTTATCGCCTCACCCAGCTGTGCCAGTTTTTCCTGTATCGGACAGACACGGACCTTTTTGACGGCTCTGTGCGTCCGTATCCTTCCGACCACAAACCACAGAAGCAAAAGCAAAAAAAGAACCCCTATCAAAATATATAAAACTCTCATAAGGAAACCTTTCAAGTTTTATTATTATGATACGGGGGTATGTATTCTTTCGTTCTGCTTTCCTTGACATTTCTTTGTCGCATTTTCTGACTTTTATGTCATTTATTATGTGTGTTATTTTTGACGATTATGTCACTTCTTCTTTTGCTTTGGCCTTCTCCAGCTTGTTACGGATGCGAAGCTGTTTAAAAAAAGAAGAGAGCATCACCGAGCATTCCTCGCCCAGCACACCTCTTTTTACCTCAACCTGATGATTGAACTGCTCCATCTGAAGAAGATTGAGAATGGATCCGCCACAGCCTGCTTTCGGATTCATGCAGCCCATAACGACACGGTCCAGGCGAGCCTGCACGATCGCTCCGGCGCACATCTGACACGGTTCAAGTGTCACATAGAGCGTGCATCCTTCCAGGCGAAAATCTCCCAGCTTTCTGGATGCCCTGCCGATCGCGGTCAGCTCCGCATGCGAGAGCGTGCTCTTATCCGTATTGCGCCGATTGTATCCTCTGGCGACGATCTTTCCGTCACAGACGATCACCGCTCCGATCGGAACCTCTCCAAGCGACTGCGCCTTTTTTGCCTGGCGAATGGCCTCCCTCATGTACTTTTCATCGAGCGCCTGCAACTCGTCCATGGATTTTGCTCCCTCCCTTGTTTTTCGCACGAGAGTTGTCTATACTAAAGCTATGAAAATATGCGGATTAAACAAGACAACTTTATTGGACTATCCTTCCCACGTGGCGGCAACACTCTTTGTGTGCGGCTGTAATTTTCGTTGCCCATTTTGCCACAACAAGGATCTCGTACTTTGCAGCCCGCAGATCGAGGAGATCCCCATGTCGGAAATCCTTTCTTTTCTTCAAAAGCGCAAGGAAATCCTTTCCGGGGTCTGCATCACCGGAGGTGAACCGACTTTATATCCCACACTTCCGATGTTCATTAAAACTATAAAAGATTTGGGTTATCTCGTCAAGCTTGATACCAATGGTACCAATCCGGAAATGATAAAAGCCTTGCTGAAAGAAGGCCTTACAGACTATATCGCGATGGATATCAAAAGCGATCGCGCACACTATGCACAGGCCGCAGGTACCTGCGTCAATCTGTCCGATATCCAGTCCTCGATCGATCTGATCCGTCATGCCGGGATCTCCTACGAATTCCGCACAACCGTCGTGCGCGAGCTGCATAGCGCCGAGATCTTAGCAGGGATCGCACAATGGCTTTCCGGCTCCGAGGCATGGTATCTGCAAAACTACCGCGAGAGTGAGCAGGTTCTGATGCCCGGTTTTTCCTCTTACACAAAGGAGGAGCTGGAGGCTCTGTTAACGCAATGCGATGCTCACATCGGCCGGACCGGCATACGCGGGGTATAGTAGTATCCGAAAGCCCCTGTCTGCCGCTGTCCTTTGACCGGCGCAAACTCCATAAATCCGAACATTCCCGCCACCACTTCCTCTCTCCGGTAGTAATTGCCCGGAACTCCGATGCTCATGGTTGCAAAATCACCGCCGTCAGCCGGACCAACGAGCAGATGGCTGTAATTGTAATATCCATGCAGCAGAAAGCTGTTCTCCTCAAAATGGGCAAATGCATCACCGAATTCTCCTAATTTCCCCGGTTCTGTCACGTAGTATTTCAAGTCATGTCCCGTCTCGTCCGGGATTGATACCGTCTGCCCGGATATCGGGGTGTCGAATCCGGTCTGTGCGGATATCGGCAGATCGGATTCCGTATTTTCCTGTGTCGATGGATCCGTTTCCCGCTTATCACAGGCCGAATGAGCCGGCTCTGTCTTTTCGGGAACCGCATCACATATCATCTGTCCTCCGCTTAATCGCAGACAGCAATGGATCTTCCCGCTTCCGATGTTTTCCCGTTTGCAGGAGAACGCAACATGATACTGCCTCTTTTTTTCCTCCAGACGCAATTCCCCCTCCAGCACGCTGCCGGTATCGCAAAACTCGATCCGCAGTACTGCAGTGACAGGATAATAGATCGGAAGTTTCCCAAGTCCCAGATCCAACGTAAGCCGCTCCCCCCGGATCTGACATTTGCAGGATCCGCATGCGCCTCGCTTCTCCCCTTGGTCATAGTGATCCAAATACAGGATCTCTCGAACAAAAAACAAGCATATCCCTCCTTTTTCACTGATACAAGCTTATGCCTGTCAAAGGAAAGATATGCTTTGTTTGTACTAGTATTCCATGGATTCCAGATATTTCATATAGCTGACCACCATAAGGGCGATCTTGAGTGTCAAAGCGTCCTCAAACACCCGAATATCCAGACCTGTAGACTTTTGCAGCTTTTCGAGCCGGTACAGGAGTGTGTTACGGTGGATAAAGAGTTTTCTGGATGTTTCGGATACATTCAGATCGTTGTCGAGGAACATGTTGACCGTCGTAAGCGTCTCCTCGTCGAGCAGATCCTCCATCTTATCACCGAAGATCTCCTCCATAAACATCCGGCACAGATTGACCGGCAGCTGATAGATGAGACGACCGATGCCGAGTGCGGAATAAGCGATCACCGTACTGCCGGCATAGAAGATCTTGCCGACATCGTGCGCCATCTTCGCTTCCTTATAACTCTTGGAGACATCCTTAAGCTCACGCACGATCGTTCCATAAGAAACCATAACGCTGGTCATGGCCTCGGTATTGATCATATCACTGATCGTTCTTGCGATCGAGTCAATGTGTTCATTGTCACTCTTTGGCTCGAGCTGTTTGATCAGGATCACATTCCTCTCATCAACACTCGTGACAAAATCACCTGCCTGCACAGAGAAAAGACTTCTTAAGATCTCCCGAATCTCATGTTCCTTGTCGGAGCTTGCCTCAACCAGGAAAACAACCCGCGGCGTCTCAACCTCGATGCGCAGTTTCTTTGCACGGTTATAGATATCGACCAGCAGCAGATTGTCAAGGATCAGATTCTGGAAAAAGTTGTTCCGGTCAAGTCTCTCTTTGTATGCGACATTCAGATTCTGGATCTGGCTGACCGCGATCTTGGCAAAGGTATAGTCGTCATTTTTATCTTTGCACACGAGGATATAGATCACTTCGCTCTCGTCATAGACTTTGAGATATAAAAGACCGGAAACAGCCTGTGACGCCGCGGGAGATGTTACAAAATCCAGGATCCTTTTTGGGTCAATCTGGATATCCCGGGCATTGGACGCAATGACTGTTCCCTTGTCATCTACCACCACAAGTTCCGTTTTTGTGATATTCTTTAAATCATCTATACTCGTTTGAATTACCTGTGCAGAAAGCAAAGAATACGCCCCTTCCTTTTCACAAAAAACCGGGCAGGAAATCCTGCCCGGCGTTTCATACATACTAGTTTGTGATAACCATTTCTGTCTCTTTGTCAAATACGTGGATCTTCTCAACATCAAGAGCAAACTTAACGATATCACCAGGTCTTGCTGTTGTACGAGAGTCAACTCTTGCTGTGATCGGGAACTCTTCCAGATCAAAGTATAAGTAAACTTCTGCACCAAGGAGCTCGTAAACCTTAACGGTTGACTCGAATGTACTCTGAGGTGAAGCCTCAACCATCATCTCCGAATCATATACATCTTCAGGACGGATACCAAATGTAACGGTTTTTCCGTTGTAACCGCCTTCGATCAGCCTCTTAGATTTAGCAGGAGGAAGCGGAATGAAGTGACCAGCAACCTTCAGAACTGCTGTATCATCAACAACCTCTACAACTGCATCAAGGAAGTTCATCTGCGGAGATCCCATAAATCCAGCCACGAATAAGTTAGCCGGCTTAGAATATAAGTTCTGAGGAGTATCAACCTGCTGAATGATATCATCCTTCATAACTACGATTCTGGTACCAAGTGTCATAGCCTCGGTCTGATCATGTGTTACATAGATAATGGTAGTACCAAGTCTCTGGTGAAGCTTAGCGATCTCGATACGCATCTGTACACGAAGTTTTGCATCCAGGTTTGACAAAGGCTCGTCCATAAGGAATACCTTAGGGTTACGAACGATCGCACGACCCATGGCAACACGCTGTCTCTGTCCACCTGATAAAGCCTTCGGCTTTCTGTCAAGGAGAGGAGTAAGGTCAAGGATCTTAGCTGCCTCTTTCACCATCTTATCAATTTCATCCTTCGGTACTTTTCTTAACTTAAGACCGAAAGCCATGTTATCATATACTGTCATGTGAGGATACAGAGCGTAGTTCTGGAATACCATCGCGATATCTCTGTCCTTCGGCTCAACATCGTTAACCAGCTTATCGCCGATTCTGAGTTCTCCTGAAGAGATGTCCTCCAGACCTGCGATCATACGAAGTGTTGTAGACTTACCACATCCTGAAGGTCCAACGAAGATGATAAACTCCTGATCCTCAATCTCGAGAGTGAAATCCTTAACCGCTTCAAAGCCGTTCGGATACTGCTTGCTAATGTTCTTTAATGATAGACTTGCCATGAAATCTTCCTCCTAAAAAATTTTTACACCTGCTTTTGTAGTGCATTTTGGGGTTCACACCACTGAATATAGTATAGCAAACACCCTATTTCTTGCCTATGCCATGATTATACAAATATTCTTTTTTGAATTATACATGTTGCCTAAACGTCTCCCCTGATATCCCGGTAGAAGACCAACTGGTTTTTTCCCCTGTGTTTTGCGCTGTAAAGACCTTTGTCAGCCGCTTTGTAAAGATCCTCAAAATTGTCCGCATCGCCGGGATAAAGAGCGCATCCGATGCTGGCCGTGACAGAGTATTTGGTATACTGTCCCACACACAGATCCCGAAAGATGTGTGCCATGCGGCCGGCTTCTTTCCGGATAATATCCTCATTTTGTATGTTCTTAAGGAAGAGGATAAACTCGTCTCCGCCGACCCTTCCCATAATATCGGAGCTACGGAACTCGGTGCGGAGCCGCATACCGATCTCACGCAAAACCTCATCACCGAACGCATGTCCTCTTGTGTCATTGATCTTTTTAAAATTATCGATATCAAATATGAACAAAAGTCCCTGTACACCCGTGAAGTCTTCGATATACTCTTTGATCTTTCGTTCGGTGGCCATCTTGTTGTTCAGCTCCGTCAACAGATCGGTGTCCGCTTTGTTCTGCAGATCCGCTCTTGTGGACTGGAAAGTATTTCGATTGATGTAATAGTAAGCAATGACAAAGATGCCAAAGGATGATGCCAGCAATATGATCGCCGCGATCATACGCTTTGCGGCACGCATCTCGACTGCCAGCATCTTATCAACATAATCAGCAGAGATTCCCATGGCAAAGTACCAGTTATTAATCCCCATAGGAGTAAGTACTACCAGTGTCTGCACATTCCCCAGCGTGGTCTGACAGCTGTTTATCTTCCCATACCGTATATCGTTTGAAAGACGATTCCGCTGCTTTTCATCAAGGCTTTTCTTCATCGTCTCAAGGAGATTAGAGCCGTAATTCAGATTGCGGAAACTCCGCATGAATAAAGTCTTTCCGTCAGGGGCTACGACTGCACTCCAGACGCTTCCGTCATAATCGTGGATATCCCCATACTTCATGAGATCCTGCGGTCGGAAATACGCCAGCACGCTAGTATGCCTCTGCTCCGTTTCCACTGTGACGACAAGGGATACCTTATCCTCGGTCTCATCATATACATAATAAAAGCCGTCGGCCGTCAGCGTGGTTTCTCCCTGCTGCGTCTCAATGGCAACACTCTGCCCGTCCTGATCCACGCC
>JAGBQU010000331.1 GCA_017632755.1 Lachnospiraceae bacterium | reverse complement strand
TGTCATGTTGCGCAGGGATATCACGCCTCTGATCTGATCGTCTATCTGAGCGACAAAGATCGGATACTGCCCCGTATCGTAAAGCTTCTTCAGGGTCTCGCTCGTCAGAAAATCGCGAAAGCTGTCGATTCCCTGTTTGGGAAAATCCCCCGCGTCAAAGCGCAGAAAGGTCTTCCATGCCAATCCCATCACTGTCTCATATTCATCCGCGTAAGCGGGCCGTATCACAATATTTTTATCCTCCGACAAACCAAACACCTCTGTTTCCAAAAAGTAGAAATAGCAGTTAGTTTTTACTAACTGCTAAGATCCAGTTCAACAAATCCTGATATACCGTCTGTCTGTCCGTCTCATTGATCAGCTCATGCCGCGCACCCTTGTAAAGCTTGAGTTGCACCTTGGTCATATCGAGATTCAGATACGTATCATATAGTTTGCGTGCAGCCTCCCCATATGCGCCCACGGGATCCTCTTCACCCGAAAGGATCAGCACCGGAAGCTTTGTGGGTATCGCCGCAAGTCCTTCCCGATCGTGGCATCTGTCCGCCAGCTCATAGAGTGTACGGAAACCATTGACCGTAAAATTAAACCCACACCATTTATCTTCCATATAGCGGTCCACCATATCCGGATCCGATGAAACCCAGTCCATCGAGGTTCTCGCATTCGGTATCCGCTTCGCGTAACTTCCGAAAGTCGCCCATGTAAGGAAATTGCTCGGATGGGTATCCTTGCAGATAAAACCTTCCACACCGGCACAGATCTTCGCAAAGACGATCGCCGCCTTTGCATGCTCGGCAACGCCCATGAGGATCGCACCGTCAATCCCTTTTCCGTATCTTGTCAGATAATCACGGAGCACAAAGGAGCCCATGGAATGGCTTAGAATGATATAGGGCACGCCAATGTATTTCTCCTGTGTCAGCTTCTTGAGACGATGCACATCGCGCACAAGAACCGTTGCCGGATCCTGTCTGCAGAAAAAGCCGAACTGGCCTCCGCCCTCCGCCGATGTGCGTCCGTGTCCGAGGTGGTCACTGCCAACCACCACGATATCATGCTCAGCCAGATATACGGCAAAATCGTCATAGCGTTCGATATACTCGCTCATCCCATGCACGAGCTGCACGACACAGACCGGCTTGTCCGTATCCGGCAGCCATCGCACCGCATGGATTCTTGACCCTTTTTCATCTCTGGAACCGAACGTAAACGCTTCTCTTTTTATCATACACTCACATCCTATGAAATGATCTTCTTAGCAGATCTCAGCGCCTGCAGGCATCTCTTTTTCCGGTACGACCAGAGCAAGCTTTCCATCCGCATCCTCTGCGCAGAGCAGCATACCCTCCGACACAACGCCCGCGAGCTTAGCCGGTTTTAGGTTGACGAGTACCATGACCTTTTTACCCACCATTTCCTCCGGCGTATAATGTGCCTTGATACCGGAGACGATCTGACGGATCTCACTGCCGATCTTTACCTTGGAGCAGAGCAGTTTTTTGCTCTTTGGCACCTCCTCGCAGGCAATGATCTCACCAACCCTGAACTGCAGCTTGTCAAAATCACCGTACTCGATCTCGGGCTTAGGCTCGATGTCGATCACCGCATCCTCCTCGGGCTGCGCTTCGCCTGAAGCGGCACTCTGCTTTTCTTTCTCCACGGACGCGATCATCGCGAGGCGCAGCTGTTCCTCCTTGGCCTCCACATCCTTCATATCCAGTCTTGCGAACAGGATCTGCGGCGCATCCGTCACCTTGTTTCCACTCTCATATAAACCGAACTGCTCAAGCTGGTCAAAACCGCGCAAAGAAGCACCCAGCTGGGTGGCAATGGACTTAGCCGTATCCGGCATGAAGGGCTCTAACAAGGACGCGCCGATCAGGATCCCCTCCACCAGATTGTAGAGCACGGTGGATAAGCGGTCTGACTTCGCCTCATCCTTGGCAAGTACCCACGGCTCCGTCTCATCAATGTATTTGTTGCATCTTTTGAAGATGCCGAATATCTCTGTCAAGGCGTCTGCAACGCGGAGAGTCTCCATCTTTTCCGTAACCTTGGCATACGCCGATGTGGCAACGGCTTTGAGATCCGCATCCACCTCTTTGTCATTCTCTGTCAGCTGCGCCTTTTTGTCTGCAACCACACCTCCAAAATATTTGTTGCTCATGGAGATCGTGCGGTTTACCAGATTGCCGAGCGTGTTGGCAAGATCGGAGTTGGAACGCTCTGCGATCAGGGCCCATGTTGCATTGCCATCCGTCTCATAAGGCATCTCGTGAAGCATATAATAGCGCACTGCATCCACGCCAAAGTACTCCACCAGATCATCCACGTAGATCACGTTTCCTCTGGACTTGCTCATCTTGTCATTGTTCATGAGCAGCCACGGGTGTCCGAACACCTGCTTGGGCAGCGGTTCACCGAGCGCCATCAGAAAGATCGGCCAGTAAATGGTATGGAAACGGATGATATCCTTACCGATCAGATGCAGATCGGCGGGCCAGAGCTTTTGATACTGCTCCGTGCTGTTGCCCTCCGCGTCATAACCGATACCTGTGATGTAGTTTACAAGGGCATCCAGCCAGATATATATCACATGCTTTTCGTCAAAATCAACCGGAACGCCCCATTTTACGGAGGTTCTGGAAACACACAGATCCTGCAGCCCGGGCAGGAGGAAATTGTTCATCATCTCATTTTTGCGGGAAACAGGCTGTATGAATTCCGGATGCGCGTTGATGTGCGCGATCAGCTTGTCCGCATATTTGCTCATACGGAAAAAGTACGCTTCCTCTTTGGCAGGTTTTACCTCCCTGCCGCAGTCGGGACATTTGCCATCCACGAGCTGCGATTCCGTCCAGAAGGACTCACAGGGCGTGCAGTAGAGGCCCTCGTAAGCGCCCTTAT
>JAGBQU010000330.1 GCA_017632755.1 Lachnospiraceae bacterium | reverse complement strand
TCCTCTTGCTCTTGCCATCTTCGGACTGCGCCGTGGTGAGATCTGTGCGGTCACCTCTGATGACCTGGGCGGAAACACGCTGCATGTATGCCGGGCAATCGCTGTGGATGACGATGGCTTTTCCCATGTGAAGGATCCGAAGACAAAGAGATCCGATCGGTATATTCTTCTTCCTGATTCCGTATGCGAATTGCTCAGGGATCAGGGAGTCGCCTGGAAAGAATCTCCATCGGCCCTCACGCTCGCATGGCCACACCTTCTTGTGAAGGCAAAGATTCCGAAGGATCAGAGATTCCGTCTGCACGATTGCCGTGCTTTCTTCGCATCGTATTGCCACGAAGTCCTGCATCTTTCCGATGAACAGATCATGCAGCTGGGCGGATGGTCAACAGATTCCATCATGAAGCGCAATTATCGGCGTGCTTTGACAAGCGCACAACAGGCCGCAGCCGTTGGTTTTGCTGGGTTTTTCGGGTAAAAAATCGACACAAAAATCGACACAAAGCTTTCCCAAAAGGGGTGTTTTTATTCCCATAAATGGGAGAACTATACAAATAAAAAATAGGCCGGAACCCTTGATTTTACTGGAAATCTTGGTTTTTCGGCCTATTTTTCATGTGGAGACGGTGGGAGTCGAACCCATCGAAAATCCTTATTTCTCGGAACCCGTTGCTATTTTCGACACACTTTTCGACACAGAATTATTTCCCGTTCCGTCCTTCCTTCTTACCATAAACGCAAAAGTGCTCATAATATTTCGGCATATCATCCCCAAACGCTCTCTGGAGATCTCCGTACCTCGCTTTATATTTCTTCACATTGAAGTTGGCGGATGCCTGTCTGCACTCTTTCATGCCATATGTCACGAAGTGGTTGAAGTAGGCGGCCTTGTCTGTCCCGAAAGCCTTCCGGAGATCGGCGTATTTTTTACGATAATATGTGTAATTGTAAACCGGTTTATAATTGACGCCCTTCCATGTTGTCCCGGATGGCTCCGGAGCCGGTTCTTCTTTTTTCTGGCCTTTCAGGTTTGCCGGGACATTCCAGGCGGCGAGAAATTTACGATTTGACCACTCGCACAGCTTGACGTTGGTATAATATGCTCCCTTTCTGATCCGCTCGTCACTGCCCGTGTCGTATTTCCTACAGAGATCTGTCTTTGGGTTATAAGACTCTACCACAAAGACATGCTCGATATCATCCAGAGTCTGACCGACAGCAACCACTGCCCCGGCCTTGATCTTGGATTTTTCCGTTGTCCCGATAAATCCGTGAGCGTGCAGCCAGCTGGGCATGTCATTGCAGGTGATGCCTCCGGTCTTCTGATCAGTATAACCCAGATCCCAGAGCGCCCTTGCCACGATCCTGTCGCATGAGATTGTCTTGTCGGAGCACGGCGGGACTCCGTGGCTGTCTCCGTAACGCCACCCTTCGGCCTTTGCCTTATCTGCTACCGCTTTGACAGTCTTGAGGAACGTATTTGCCGCGCCGGTGTTAGACGCGCTCAGCGCTTTGTATTCTGCTTCGAGAGCGGTTTTGCTTTTAATCCCATACATTCCGTCAACAGACAGTCCGCTCGCCTTCTGGAAAGCCTTGAGTGCGGTCAGGGTGTTGCTGCCAAAGTCGCCGTCTGCTCCGGATGCCCCACAGCTGGATCCGCAAGCGATCAGCATGGTCTGCATGGTCTTGACTGCCTCGCCCTTGTCTCCCTTCTGTAGATAAGACGCCACTTC
>JAGBQU010000329.1 GCA_017632755.1 Lachnospiraceae bacterium | reverse complement strand
GTTTGACGCTTACTGCCAAAGTCTCCATATCGATCTTGTTCCGACGCTCGCATCGTTTGGACATCTTTATGAGCTGCTCCGCACAAGGACATATGAGCATCTGTGCGAGCTGGAGATAGACAGGGAAGAACCGTTTTCTTTGATCGATCGAATGGAGCATCACACCGTGGATGTGACGAATGAAGAGAGTCTGGAGCTCATCAAAAACCGCATCCGCGAGTACATGAATTTGTTTTCCTCGAAGTATTTTAACATCTGCGCAGATGAGACCTTTGACCTCGGAAAAGGGAAAAGCAAGGATGTGGTGCAGCGGGAAGGCGCAAAGACGGTTTATGTCGGCTTTTTGAAAAAGCTGTGTGATTTTGTGATCTCGTGTGGCAGGATTCCACTGTTTTGGGGTGATATCATTGTGGAAAAACCCGAGATCATCACGATGCTTCCCAAAGAGGGGATCTGTTTAAACTGGGAGTACAGCCCGCTGGTGAAAGAAGATAATCTCAGGAAATTGTCTGAGGCGGGAGCGCAGAATATTTATGTCTGTCCCGGGGTGCAGAGCTGGGACGGACTGATCAATAAGCATACGGATGCCTATCTGAATATCTGCGGCATGTGCGCAAATGCGCACAAATATCGTGCGAAGGGCGTGGTCAATACAGACTGGGGAGACCTGGGGCACATTGCGCATCCGGAGTTTTCTACGATCGGGTTGATCTACGGTGCGGCTTTTTCATGGAATGATGAAGTGCTCGCACAGGAGGAGTGCAACAAACGCATTTCCCTGATTCAGTATGGGGACGATTCCGAAAAACTTGTGAACACCTTCCAAAAACTGGGAGATCAGGCGTGCGTAGGATGGTGGTCGTTTGTCCGGTATAAAGAAAAGATGCAAAAGAAAGAGACAAGTGTGGATGTGTCATTTGCAGATCTTGTGATGAACGCGGAAATGGCGGAAAAGGCGCAGGAAAAGATACAGCAGACAGATCTGCTCACAGAGCAACTGTATCGATGCCTTCCGCGGCAAACTGCGAAGACAAAATGTGTGATCTATGCCTATATTTTGATGGCAGAAGGACAAAAGCTGATAGGACAGATCTGCGTTACGCTTTTGGGGATACAAACCGGGAAGCGTTACATGGCAGCAGTAGATCCGAAAGAACTGGCATCCGCGTGGGAAGAGTGGTTTATGAAATATAAAGATCTTTGGAGAAGCACTTCAAAGGAGAGTGAACTCTTTCATCTCGCGGAGGTGATATTCTGGTACGCCGATCTTCTCAGAGACAGTGCGGAGGATGGCATGGAGATCAAGGGAAAGGAAATAAGCCTGTGAATATAGAAAACCTATGTAATCTGATACAACTGGATCCGCAATTGAAAGCGCGTGTACTTGGATTTGCGGATGATTTTGATTTTACTGTGGTGGATATGTATTTAAAAGAGTTTCGAATCTATGAAAAGATGTCGGAAGCGCTGGAGAAGTTGATGGAGACACTCAGAGAGGATCCGGATCGCATCAAAATTCTTGCATGTATGCTTAAGGCGTCCGCAGATATCTATGAAACATATAAGGAAAGAGGCATCGGAGATGAGATCTATGTGGCCACAATGAAGTGCTATCCAAGATTCGTTGAAGAGACCTTTGAGATGACGGGTAAACGTTATTTTGACCGTTTCTGGTGGACGACGAGGCAGGCGGGGGGACATCTCTTCCGGATCGACGAGCTGGAATATGAAATAGCTTATGTTGGCGGGACTGTTGCGATCGATATGCACATTCCCTCCGATGCCGATTTTTCACCGAATGCCGTTGATCGCTCTCTGGATAGCGCAAAGCAATTTTTCGCGACGCATTATCCGGAATTGGCGGATGCCGAGTACCGCTGCAACTCCTGGCTGCTGGATCCCCAGATGCAAAACATGTTGGGAGAGGGATCCAATATCCTCAGTTTTCAACATCGGTTTGAAATATTTGACGAGGGCAAGGAGGGTACGGATTTTCTGCAATGGCTTTTCAAAACGAATTTGACAG
>JAGBQU010000328.1 GCA_017632755.1 Lachnospiraceae bacterium | reverse complement strand
TATGTCCCACTTTCCATGTTTCCCCTCTGTATCATTCCAAAGCAGCCTCTTTTATCGGGTTGGCTTTCAGATAAACCGCGATGATCACTCGCTCATCCATCGGATATTTTTGCCCCTTTATCTCCTGATAATCCTCGTGCCCCTTTCCCGCAAGCACGATGACATCCCCGGGCTGCGCGTGAGCGATCGCATATGCGATCGCCTCCCTGCGGTCACAGATCTCCACATACGCCCCGTCTGTTTTGGAAATCCCGGTCTTAATGTCATCTATGATCGCCTGCGGCTCCTCATCTCTGGGATTATCCGAGGTGATCACCGTCAGATCTGCCAGACGCCCGCTGACTTCTCCCATCGCAAACCGCCTCTCGTTGCTTCGATTGCCGCCACAGCCGAACATACATACAAGCCGCTTGGGATGATACTCCCTCAGGGATGTCAGAAGACTCTCCAGCGACATCGCATTGTGCGCGTAATCGATCATCAGCGTAAATTCATCGGAGATCTTTATGATCTCGATCCTTCCCTTCACAAAGGCCACTGCGAGCGCCTTTTGGATATCCTCCTTGGTCACCCCGAAATGCTCGCAGATCGCGATCGCGGTGAGCGCATTATATACGCTGAATCTGCCGGGTGTGCGCAGCGAGATCTCCATCTGCACCATACCGTCTGTCTTAAAATCAACACCCAAATATCCCTTGCCCTCAACCAGCCTGATCTCTCCGGCTCGAAGGTCGGCCTCTTCGTTAAATCCATATGTTGTGATCGGGCAGGTGTGATCCCGGATCACATTCTGCCAATGGGCATCATCGCTGTTGACAATGCCGTACCTGCACTGTTTGAACAAAAGTCC
Source organism: Lachnospiraceae bacterium (assembly GCA_017632755.1). The sequence continues at coordinate 2,468 of JAGBQU010000328.1, read as the reverse complement.
CTTACAATGCATATAATCCGCAAAATCCTTGTGTTCGTTCTTTCCGATATGATCGGGCTCGAGATTGGTGAAGATCCCCAGTTCAAAGAGAAAGCCCTGCGTCCTGTGAAGCATAAGCCCCTGTGAGGAAACCTCCATCACAACGATCTGACAGCCGGCATCCACCATCTGCCGGAAGTACTCCTGCAGTTGCAGCGACTCCGGTGTGGTACTGCTCGCCTTGATCACCTTATCGCCGATCACGATCTCGATGGTTCCCACAAGTCCCACCTTATAACCCGCATGCTCGAGGATCGACTTAACCAGATACGTGGTCGTGGTCTTCCCCTTCGTTCCCGTGATACCGATCACCTTGAGCTGATCTGCGGGATTTCCGTAAAAGGCTGCCGATATAAATGCCATCGCATAGCGCGTATCTTCCACCCGGATCACCGTGACTTCCCGATCCGACCGGAATGTCACATCCTTTTCTGTGATCAGAACCGTTGCGCCTTGATCCACAACCTCCTGTGCAAATTTATGTCCGTCAACATTGCTTCCGACGATGCAGATAAAGAGGCTTCCCTCCGAGACTTTTCGTGAATCGTTGACAACATCCGTAACGGAGACGTCGTCGGTTCCTTTGATGACTTCATAGGTAAGTTTGCTGAGCAAATCTTTCAGATCATGCATAAATTCACACCTCTTTCAAAAATACATAACAAAGAACAGTTTACCATAAAACACTCCGGATTTCAATGAAAGTCACTGTCTGGCCGGCAACCGCCTTACCTATATGACTTTTACCGTCTTCTTTTGTCCTTTTCCTTACAGGAGCTTTTTGTAGGCGCTCTTCTTTGCCTTCGGAACCTTGATGGTTGCCTTGGCCCAAATGCCCTTAAATGCATTCTTTCCTACCTTTTTCAAGCCTTTGGAGCTTATCTTTATGCTCTTTAGTTTCTTGCAGGAAGCAAAGGCCTTGGCGCCGATCTTTGTGACATTTTCCCCGATTGTGACCGATTTAAGTTTGCTGTTTGCGGCAAACGCACTCGCGGCGATCTCCGTCACACGAAATGTCATGTTTTGATATTTCACGGTTTTCGGGACACTGCACTTGGCCGCTTTTTTGTTTGTATTTTTGAGATAAGTGACGGTATAGTTCCCTTTTGAAAGCCCGGTGATCCTGTACTTTGCTTTTCCTACGGTAAAGGTATCTTTCACCTTGATGACTATTTTCTCACCCGTCTGCGGGTCTTTGCCTTCCTCCTGTTTTCCGTTATTCCCTTCCGGGTTATCCACGCTGTCAAACTTGACCTTCGTCTGGGAAACGTAATTCTCCGCCGGTGATCCTTTTACCACGCGGATCACCAGATCCTTGCTGCAAAAGGCAAATGCATCTTTTCCGATGGTTGTAACGCTGGCAGGGATCGTAACGCTTTTTAGATCCGCGCACCCATAAAATGCATAATCTCCGATCGACCGAACACCCTCGGGAATGCTCACACTCGCAAGTGCACAATTCTGGAAAGCAGCCACACCGATCGATGTCACCCCTGTTGGAATATCAATCTCAGAGAGCGAACTGTTTTTGTAAAACGCATAATCTCCGATCACGGTCAGACCGTCCGGAAGAGATGCTGAGACAACTTTCGAACAAAGTTCAAATCCACCCACACCGATCCCGGTGATCCCATCCTGCAAAACAATCCGGGTGATGTCTTCCCGCAGAATCTTCCACGGTTCTGTGTCATACACATAATCAGAAATGCTACCGCTTCCCTCGATCCGGAGTGTTTTGCTCTCCGGTTCAAAAAGCCAGCCTGCAGTCTCTCCACACTTACTATATGCAATTCCCTCTTGCATCGCGTATATTGCGGCAGCGGATTCATACGGCGTGATCAGTACAAATGCATCGGAACAACCCGCAAACGCGCCGGATCCGATCGATGTCACCGTATTCGGAACAATCGCATAGCGCAGACCGGAGCAACTGCAAAACGCATTTCCTTTGATCGTCTGGATGCTCTTTGGCACAATCAGTGACTGCAAAGCCCGGCAGTTATAAAAAGCGTTCTCCCCTATTTCCGTGATTCCTTCGGGAAGCTCAATGTCTGCGAGATTGCAGCAGCTACTAAATGCCCCATCCCCAATCTTTTTCAGGTTGTCGGGAAAACGAACCGATTCAAGATTGTCGCACGACGCAAAGGCTGAATTGTCGATAAGCGTAAGTGCACCCGGTAGCTGCAGACTTTCGATTTGATCGCAATTCTTGAACGCTTCTGCTCCAATACTCTCCAAGGAATCCGGCAAGGAAGGCACGGAAAGCGATTCACATTCCGCAAATGCGCCATTCCCGATCGCTTTCACACTGTCCGGAAAATCAATCGATAAAAGTGCGCTGCAATTGTAGAATGCACGTTCACCAATACTCGTAAGACCACTCGGCAGTTCTATACTTGTAAGTGCGCTGCAACCGTAAAAGGCTTCAT
>JAGBQU010000327.1 GCA_017632755.1 Lachnospiraceae bacterium | reverse complement strand
CAGTCTTTCCTGCTACGATCAGATTGGTAGTCCGGTTGATGCCATCCCAGACGGACTGGCCGGTTCCGTATCGATTGTCAAACAGGTGCTTGCAGTCGGCGTTGTTTACCCGCACCATCGGAAATTTGAGCTTTCCTGCCTTGTTTAACGCCTCCAGTCGGATGATTCCGGTGGTGGTCTCCTCACATCCTCCGATCACTCCGTCAATCAGATCCGCAAATTCCGTATGCATCATGTTTACCAGATCGCCTCCGTCATCAATGATAATGTTGGGACCAATCTTTAATACCTCCCGGATATGTGAGGAATACTCCTCGTCCGTTGCACCGTACCAGGCAAACACCTTCAGTCCGGCTTTTACCAGTGCTGCCGCCACATCATCCTGTGTGGAAAGCGGATTGGATCCCGTCACATACATATCCGCACCACCGACGGCCAGAACCTTGCAAAGATACGCCGTCTTTGCCTCCAGATGCACGCTGAGCGCGATCTTTTTGCCAGAAAACGGCTTCGTTTTTGCAAATTCGTCCTCCAGCATATGCAACAGACTGCAGTTTCGGCGCACCCACTCGATCTTTAATTCCCCTGACGGCGCCAGGCTCAAATCCCTGATCTGACTTTCCATTTCTTATACCTTCCCTTCTTTATTGCAAATGTACACAAATCATCTTACGATCATACATGAAAATATTCTTTATCATCTAAAAAAACTTTTTACCATTTCCATTCATTATCGATTCAAACAATAATCCTATCACAATTGTTCCTTGATAATTGAATAAAGGCTTTACACCTTTTTCATACCGGCTCATTCACCACATTGCGTTTCTCTCCGCGTAAAAACGCTTCTATATTTTTGTATACACCCTCTACGACCCGGCCTCTGGCCTCCACGGATCCCCAGGCCATGTGTGGGGTGATGATCAGCTTTTCGCTGTCTTTGAGCCGGAAGAGGGGATTGTCCTTTTGCATCGGCTCCTTGGTGAGCACATCCAGACCTGCTGCCGCGATGCGCCCCTCGGTGAGCGCTTCATAGAGCGCTTCCTGATTCACCACAGGTCCTCTCGCCACATTGATCAGGATCGCATCCTTTTTCATTTTGGAAAAAGCCTCCCGATCCATCAGATCCCTCGTCCGGTCTGTGAGCGGACAGTGCAGGCTCAGAAAATCAGACCGGGCAAGCAGCGTATCAAAATCCACTCTGCGATAGTCCGTGCAGGTACTGTTTCCGGATGCAGAATAAAAGATCACGTTACAGCCAAAGGCTTCGGCGATTTTTGCCACCTTGCGCCCGATATTGCCCATGCCTACAATACCCCATGTCCTGCCTTCGAGTTCCGTAAAACCATAATCAAAATACGAAAAACTCGCGCAGTTCATATACTGCCCGGATTTTACATATTCGTCATAGCTTCTGAGCTTTTCAAGCACATAAAAAAGCAGGGCAAACGTGTGCTGGGCAACGGACGCCGTGGAGTAATCCCTAACATTTGTCACGGTGATACCCCTTTGATTGCAATATTCCAGATCGATGTTGTCATATCCCGTGGCCGTGTTGCAGACCAGCTTGATGTCCGGACAGGCTGCGATGGTATGCGCGTTGATCGGCAGCTTGTTGCAGATAACGATATCGGCGTCTGCGATATTTCCTGCGGCATCCTCCGACGCAGTGGAAGGATAATATACCACCTCGCCAAACGTTTCAAAACAGCTTACATCTATGTCGCGTCCCACGCTGTCGCGCTCTACCATTGCGATCTTCATTATGCCAAATTCCTTTCCTTTATCATTTATTCTTCACTAAAATTTCTTTACAACGGGCTACGCTGAGGCTTTTGGAACTGTGCTATCAGGTTAAGCAGGCAAGCATTCGGTCCAGTTATTTAAGAATCGATGTACTAGTAT
>JAGBQU010000326.1 GCA_017632755.1 Lachnospiraceae bacterium | reverse complement strand
CTTGTCGCGCACGGTACAGGTGTTGTAAATCACAATATCCGCCTGATTCTCCTGTGCGATCGCAAACCCGATACGCTCCAGAATCCCGACAAGCTTCTCAGAGTCCTTTGCATTCATCTGACACCCGAAGGTCGTCACGCAGGCCATGGGGCTACGTCCGTTTTTTTGCTCAAAATCCTTGACCCACGCCGCGCATTTTGCCATAAAATAATACTGGCGCTGCGGTTCGTTCGTGGGCGCTGTCTGCGTAATATCTATCGTTTTTAACTCTGTTTCCTGATACATCTTTTTGTATTATCCTCTTTTTTTGATTCAAAACTCTTTGCACGGCTTTTGTTGCCGGTTAACATGCAGATCACTTGCGGACCTGTCCGTCACCGGTGATCTGATACTTGTAGGAGGTCAGTTCCTTCAGTCCCATGGGGCCTCTTGCGTGAAGCTTCTGCGTGCTGATACCGATCTCTGCACCGAAACCGAACTGGAAGCCATCCGTGAAACGGGTGGATGCGTTGTGATAAACACATGCGGAATCCACATAATCAAGGAATTTCTGTGCACGGTTCGCATCCTCTGTGATGATGGCATCGGAGTGACCCGTGTTGTATTTGTTGATATGACGGATCGCCTCGTCAAGATCGGCGACAACCTTGCAGGAGATGATGTAGTCAAGATATTCCCTGCCAAAGTCCTCCTCTGTGGCAGCGGTCATATCCGTCAGGATCTCACAGGTCTTTTCATCCCCGCGGATCTCCACCTTGCCGGCATCCATCGCCTCTTTCAACTTCGGGAGAAATTCTTTGTAGATCTTTTCATGCACGATCAGCGATTCAGCCGCATTGCAAACACCGATCCGCTGCGTCTTGGCATTGACAATGATGGGAATTGCCTTGTCAATATCCGCAAATTCGTCCACATAGATATGACAGTTTCCCGTTCCGGTCTCGATGACGGGAATGGTGGACTGGTTTACGACCGCCCGGATCAGTCCTGCACCGCCGCGCGGGATGAGAACATCCACAAAGTGATTGCATTTCATAAACGCATTTGTCGTCTCACGGTTCGTATCCTCGATAAGCTGGATGGCATTTTCCGTTACACCGGCTTCCTTCAGCCCCCCGCGGATCGCCTGTGTGATGGCGATGTTTGATTCGATCGCATCAGAACCGCCCTTAAGGATAACCGCATTTCCGGATTTAAAACAGAGTGAAAATGCATCTGCCGTCACATTGGGTCTCGATTCATATATGATACCGATCACACCGATCGGAACGCGTACTTTTTTTAGCTGCAGTCCGTCCTTTTGCGTAAAGGCTTCGATGACCTCACCTACCGGATCGGGAAGATCGGCAACCTGCCGGATCCCTTCCGCCATATCCTCGATGCGCGCATCCGTGAGTCTGAGTCTGTCCACCAGGCCTTCGTGCATCCCGTTTTCTTTTGCTCTTGCAAGATCCTTTTCATTCGCCGCAAGCAGCTCTTTCGCATGCTCGATCAGCGCTTTTGCAACCACATGCAATGCATCGTTTTTTTGTTTTGTCGTGAGGGCCTGTACTTCGTATTTTGCCTCCACCGCAAGATTCCCCATCTGATCCAAGTTCATATTCTCTCTCCTCTCTGTATACGCAATCCTTCCAGGTAATTGCGAAACTTCCGTTTGCAAAATTCAAATTGGGCAGATTGTACAATTCCTAATGCAGGTACTTGTGCGCCGTCGGTACTTAGGCACCGTATTTTGGGTGCCTATAGGGAAACGCCACTGCGTTTCCCACGCCGAATTTGTCTTGCAAATTCGTGCGATCCGGCCACAAGGCGCTAGTG
>JAGBQU010000325.1 GCA_017632755.1 Lachnospiraceae bacterium | reverse complement strand
TAATAGAAGCTTTTTTGTTTTTTTCATAAAGATATATCCCCCTTTTTTTTGATATTCTACAATATCCTGTTTTATTTTGCAATGACTAACCTTATACCGATGATCGTTCTGCTCCAGTCTCAGCTTTGCGGCGATGATCGTTCTACTCCAGTCTCAGCTTTGCGGCGATGATCCTTCTGACCGAATCGTCAATCCGCGCACTTTCGATCTCACCCTGTTCCACCGCCTTTTGCAGTGCGCCAAAAGCCGCTGCAAAATCCTTCGGCATAAGGATCAGATCCGCCCCTGCCTTTACGACGCCGACCGCAGCTTCACCCGGTGTACAAAATCCGGTGATCGCACCCATGTTCAGGGCATCGGTGACGATCAGTCCCTCATATCCGCATTTCTCACGCAACACTTCCGTGGTCATCTCATAAGACAAAGTACACGGTGTGCCGTCGCCGACTATGACAGGCACCGAAATGTGTGCCACCATGACCATATCCACCTGTCTCTTTTGCGCCTCCATAAAAGGCTTAAGCTCACAGGCTGCCAGTTCTTCATAGGTCTTATCCGTATAGGCAAATCCCTCGTGCGTATCCTCCTTTACCGCTCCATGTCCCGGGAAATGCTTAAATGTACTCAGGATTTGATGCGCATGAAGCCCGTCCGAGTAAGCACATGCAAGATGCGTCACTGCATCCGGATCACTGCCAAAGGAACGATCCCCGATCACAGTGTTTCCTTCCGCCGTCAGCACATCCGCGTCCGGCGCAAAATCCACATTAAAGCCAATTCTTTCCAGATAGCTTCCGATCGTCTCTCCCGCCTCATAGGCTGCCGTCTCGCTTTTAATCGTCTGCATTGCCTCTACCTTGGGCACATGAAAGGATGGATTGTCCGCAATTCTGGCTACGCTTCCTCCTTCTTCATCCACGCACAAAAACAACGGAAGGCCCATGCTCTCTTTAGCAAATGTTTGCGTATTTTCCAGCATCTGCCTTGTCTGTTGCTCCGATTTGAGATTATGTGCAAAGTAGATCAGTCCTCCGACCGGATACTCACTTAGACTGTTTTTTGTGGTATCTCCGGCAGCGATGACCGTATCGACACCGGTGAGCTGTTCCGGTGTGACGATAAACATCTGATAGAGTTTTTGTTCCAAAGTCATCTCTTCCAAGATCTGCTGCACCTGTTGCAACGCGAGTTCTTCCTCCGTCATCTCCTCCTGAGACGCGTCCTGTATCTCCCCGGAGTCTGTCTTCGTTTCTCCTTCCGGATCATCTTCACCTTGGGATGCCGTTTCACCGTTCTCCTGAGACGGCTCCGTTTGCTCCGCCTGTTGCGCGTCATCTGTCTGCTGCGCATTCTCTGCTGGTTGCGCATTCTCCGCCTATTGCTCGCTCTCTGCCTGTTGCGCGTTCTCTGCCTGTTGCGCGTTCTCTGCCGGTTGCACATCTTCTGTCTGCGGTGCACTCTTCGCTTGTCTCTCATCCGCTTTTCTTTTCTCTGATCCGACTGCAAACAGGATAACGGCGAAAAGAAGTCCGAGACTTATGAAGAATGTACGCCCAAAGATCTTTTTTCTTTTTTCCCCCACCTTCTTGCCGTGTCTGCTTTCACGCATTTTTGATACCCCCATGATATTCTTCAAATAGGCACTGACTTTCCTTACACTGTATGCTTTTGATTAACCGCCGCCACCGTGTAATTATCAGAATATCGCAAATCTTCCTGCTTGACAAGTCTGTTTCCATTGCAAAGACATATTAATATGCATGATTGGCATACTGCAGATTTTCACATTTTTTCCATTCTGCGTGTTTGTGCTTCTTCCACAACACAGCCCCTCAACAACAAGATGAACCCCCTTTGACACCTTCGGGTGTGGGAGGGGGTTCTTTTTTGTGGAAATCAGTTTCTTATTTTTTATCGGTTTTCATTTTCTTTGTTTTGCCCCAGGCGCCTTTGCCGGCGGAGTTTATATAACGGGCCTGTACGGATACGACCTTACCCTTTTGAACCTTCAGGGTATACACTTTTTTGGAGGAGGCCTTCAGGGTTTTCCATTTTTTAGATTTACCCACCTTATAGCGGATCTGATATTGCGAGATCCCGCTTGCGGCCTTGACGGTCACCTTTGCTTTGGCGCCCTTGACATTTTTGATCTTGGCAACTACGCCGTTTCCGGGTTTTGAAACGGTCGGCTTCGTGGGGGTGGCAGCAACCCACTGATAGGTCCATTTGGTCGTCATACCGCCCACTAACTGCCCTGAACTCATCTGGCCCTGAGAGGTTTCGGCGGTAAGAGTCATGGTCTCACCTGCTTTGCTTCCGGCAGAGATCTTATAGTAGACTGTTTCGCTGCCGGACCATACATGATCGGGACCGGTTTGGATCAACAGATCCGATCCGTAGCTGGAGTCATCACTTTTCCGATAGAATCTTATGGTATCATTCAGATACACATTCACCGAATTGGTGTGGATGTAGTTTTTCATGTTGTTGTCAACGTTGGAACTAAGCTGGAAGGTAACAGTCTCATCTGCGTTTATCGTTGCCGGTGCAAGAGAAAAGGTGGTAACAAAATTCCCCTCGATATAGCCGTCCTCATCGTTCGAATAGGAAGTGGTGCGCAGATGGGTGATGGTGTTCTTTGCGCTGTCCAGCTTGTAGGATAGTTTGTGGGTAGTCCCGTAGTATTCTTCCAAACCTGCTTCTGTAACGGGACCCGAGGTCAGAGACCAGTAACCTGCATCATCCTGTGCGCTTACATCTGTAGTGCTAAACAGTGTAAATCCGACGAGCAAAGCACCAAGTCCGGCAAGGAGCAGTGTTTTATTTATTTTCATCAAAGATCCCCCTTTCACATCCTGAGATGATGGTTTTGTGATACCTCTTATTATACCTACAGCAGGCCGGATGAAAAGATATAATTTTTGATTCTTTTTTATTAGGTTGCATCTTTATTCCATTGAGATTATAATCCAAATGTATTGTTGCAAAGAATCTCAAACGCATTCTGTTTTGCAGGATCAAACTCTGCTATACGCAACAAATACAACAATATGAAAAGCGAATATTCGCTAGAGAGGATAAATATGAAAAAGAAAATTGCTGCGGAGGAAACTGCAGAGGAAACGGCGGAGGAAACGGCGGATACCGAAGCAAAAGAAATAGCTGAGGAAGCTGCACAGGAAGCAACCGCCACGACGGATATCACAGGCTGTGATACCTTTACCCAGATCGTCGATAAGCTTGCCGACGGACTGCCGTAACCGCCGGTGGAACCGCTTATCCTTTATCTCTGTCGCAGAATAAACTCTACAGCGGCTCCAACCACAGCATCAGCATCGCCACGGTGACAGATGAGAAGCTGGTCGTATTTGAGAAAGCTGCGGAGGTATTTGACGAGGACGGCAATGCCACCTATTACTATTCTTCAGATGACGGAGGCGATGAGAGTGAGATTGACCAGAGTCAGGCGCAGTCCCTCTATGACAGTCTGGTCAATGAATTCTTAAATGCCGAGATCATCGAGTTTACCACCGTAGTCAAGTAAGTTGTTTTGGTTATGAACTATTCAATTCCTTCTATATGTGCTATACTCTTTTTGTATAGCATAGGTTGGGGATTATCCCCAACAACATAAATATATAAGGAGGTTACTTATGAAAGCAACAAAAAAGTATGTAGCTGAGTTTATCGGCACATTCATCCTGGTACTGATGGGCTGCGGCACCGCGATGCTCGTGGGCTGCGATGCGGAAAACGGCGGCGGTTATATCCTGACCGCGTTTGCATTCGGTCTTGCCATTGTCGCGATGGCATACGGTGTCGGCAACATCTCCGGCGGCCATGTGAACCCGGCAGTTTCGCTCGGCGTATTCTTGAGCGGCAAGATGTCTGCATCTGATTTTTGCGGATATGTGATCGCGCAGTGTCTCGGTGCACTTGCCGGATCCGGCGTACTTGCTCTGATCTTTAATCTGGGCGGCGTTACGGATATGACGGGCGGATACGGAAGCCCTGTATGCGATGAATTCTTTTTTGACGGGGAATATGTATACTGCATGCTCGGCTGGTACGGCGGACCCGTCAATTCACTTGAAGACTACATGTTTATCAGATGCATCCCCGGAAAAGAGGATTCTGTTGAGGAACTCTATCACGGATACGATCCGGCTGTAATGCCTGAAAAAGCGCAGTGGAGCTACGAACCTGCTTTTGAAGTGACAGACGGCAAGGTCACATTTGATAATTATCATAAAGACGACGTATTTTTGACCAATTACAACCGTACCGGAACACTCG
>JAGBQU010000324.1 GCA_017632755.1 Lachnospiraceae bacterium | reverse complement strand
TGATCCCCTTGTTTTCGGCCATGATCTGCTCAGCGGCCTCCAGACCGTTCATATCATCCATGCGAATGTCCATCAGCATGATATCCGGCGACAAGTCACTTTGCGTCACAAGCTTCACTGCTTCTCTGCCCGATGTGCAGGTCGCACATACCTGTATTTCCTGATCCTGTTCAAGAATGATTTTTAAGGACGATGCCACCAGCGGATCATCATCCACGATCACAACCTTCATGTTTCTCTCTCCTTTGGTATGGTTGCAAGAACCGTAAAACCGTCCGGTCCCGATGTGATATTCATATTACCTCCAAGCTTTGCGGCGCGCTGATACAGATTGATCAGTCCCATCCCCGACTCATCCTCCCGGATTTGATCGCGGACATAATCCCGCTTGGGATTGACACCGTTATCATGCACATAAATGCGCCAAAAAGCTGCGTGCTCTATAATCTCCACCTTCACTTCGGATCCGCTGCTGTGTCTGGCAATATTGGTCACCGCCTCACGCACGATCCCCAGTATGGTACTTTTGACCTTGGCACCGATCGCCGATTCGATCGATGTATTGCAGCTCACAGAAAAACACTCCGGCAGCGTTTTTACGATCTCATTGACCATGATGGAAAGATCGATCGACTCATCGTGGAGTTCATGTACACTCCTGCGGATGCTTGACATCGCCTGATTGATCGTATCATCCACAGACTCCAGATGCGGAGTTAATGCCTCGTCCTTGTTTATGATCCGAACTGCCTGCATCTGAACGATCGCCCGCGTGAGCATGTGTCCCACATTGTCATGGATCTCCCGCGCAATGCGGTTGCGCTCCCGGAGCGTTGCCATATATATATCATCCTCACTTTGCCGGATCGTCCTCTCCCTGGACTGCTTGGCGCGGAGCATCTCCATACGTGCATGATCATATTGTGTCCGCCGTTCGAGGATTGTTTCCTGCGCAAGGCTGCTTCTGACCGGCAAATATACGGCAAGGAGCATCACGCACACAAGCTGGGTACCGCGAACAGACTGCTGAGCAAAAGCGATCCCGCATAGGATAACCGCGATCACAGCCATCAGGACAAGCCGTATTTTTTCCCGCAGCGCCAAAGAGTTATCCTGCATATTTCTGCCGTTATCCGCCACCCTGCGCGGTTTGTTTTGAAATGCTTTTACCAGCCTGCTCTGCACAAGCGCAGCCTCCCTGGATGAAAAAAGCCCATACAGCGCAACCGGGATCGTCATGTTCATCTTTCTTTGCCAGAGGGTCAGTCCCGCTGAGAGAGCTGCAATCAAAAAAGCGCTGCGCTCCTCTCTTCTGATCTCAAGAAATGCCATGAAGATGACGGAGATCAGGATGCAGACGACTCCCTGCATGGCTGTTGTGGTTTGATCCCTGACGAAAAGCGTCATCAGCAGGATCAAAATGATTTTTTCCGTTATTCTGACAACCATCCTTCTTCCCCCGTTGTCAATGAATCCGTTTTCGCGTTGCACTTTCCTATTACATAAGAAAGAGCAACGCGACCCAAAACATTATAACATGTTTCGGGTCGCATCGTCATCCGTTAGTTGATATTGTGTCTAATCAATTTTTCATCCTCTCTCCACCTTCGCCCTTCTCACCATGACTGCCAGCACGGTAAACACGATGGCGAACAAAAGCTCGATTCCATAACACTGCAGGACTTTCATCCGATCAAAGGAAAGACCTGCTCCGCACTCGGGATAGACCATGTTGAGCGCATAGGTGGACCAGTAAAAGGGCATGAATTTGGCAAACGTGAGAACCTTTACACCCAAAAGCCACTGCGGCACAAAGATACCGCAGG
>JAGBQU010000323.1 GCA_017632755.1 Lachnospiraceae bacterium | reverse complement strand
TTTATTTTTTCAAATATTTTGTTCTTTTTTTGATACAATCCGTGTATTTGGCCTTCACCTTGGCCAAACGCCCTCAAAAAGGGACTTACGCCCTCTTGCCAGCCACGTCTTCAAATGCAGCGGTGATACTCTCATCCGGAGCTTTCGACACCAGCGAAGCTACAACAGCGCAGACAAAGCTCAGTGCAAATCCCACTGCCAGCGAGTAAAGTCCGGTGGACGTGCCCAGGGTAACTCTCACTGCCTCCCCTGCTTCGCCGACTGACTTCACAAGCGGTATATAATCCCACACGATCACCGTAAGCGCTCCGGAGACAATTCCCGCTACGGCACCCTGCAGATTGGTTCTCTTCCAGAACAGTGACAAAAGAACGATCGGACCAAACGCAGAACCAAAGCCCGCCCATGCATTGGAGACAAGCCCCATGATGGAACTGTTCGGATCCAGAGCGATGAGATATGCCAGCACAGCGATGATAAACACCGTGATACGGCTGATGCGCAGAACCTTCTTATCGTCCGCATCTTTGTTGATGATCCCTTTATAGATATCCTCTGCCACCGATGAAGCGCTGACAAGGAGCTGGGAATCAGCAGTAGACATGATCGCTGCCAGGATACCGCAAAGGAACAGGCCTCCGATCACGGGCAAAGCATATTCTTTTGTAAAGATCTGGATGATCATCTCGATAAAGACCTTCTCGGAATCGTTTCCTTCCAGCACGGTGGGTAAGAACGCACGTCCCACTGCACCGATCACGCACGCAAAACCGAGAGATAACAGCACCCATGCGATAGCGGTGACCTTGGACTTCTTTAATTCCTTCTCATCTTTGACCGCCATGAAACGCACCAGAATGTGAGGCATACCAAAATAGCCGAGTCCCCATGCAAGCTGTGAAATGATCTCAACCGCGGTATAAGGCCGTTCACCGTTGGAGAGCAGATCAAAAAACGCCTTAGAACCGCCTGCTACACCAGTGGCTTCCACAGCCGCAGACAGGTTATCGCTTCCGACAATCCGGAGTGCGATAAGCGGTACGATCAGCAACGCAACCAGCATCAGGGTTCCCTGTATAAAGTCCGTGGTGCAAACAGCCAGAAAACCGCCCAGGAACGTATAGATCAGGATAACCAGTGCTCCGATGGTCAGAGCGATCCGGTAGTCTACACCGAGCACAGAGTTAAAAAGTTTTCCTCCCGCTGCCAATGCAGAAGCGGTATAGACCAAAAAGAAGATCACGATCGTGATCGAAGAGATCAGAAGCAAGATCTTCTTCTTATCATGAAAACGGTTCTCAAAATAGGTGGGAAGTGTGAGCGAGTTATTTGCGCGTATCGTATATCTGCGCAGTCTTCCCGAGATAAACAGCCAGTTGCAGACCGTACCGACAAAAAGACCGATGGCGATCCAGCTCTGACCCGTGCCGTAAGCGTAGATCGATCCGGGCAGCCCCATCAGAAGCCAGCCGCTCATGTCCGAGGCCTGTGCAGAGAGCGCTGCCACAAAGCCACCGAGACTTCTTCCCCCCAAAAAATAGTCCTCGGCGCTGTTGTTCTTTTTGGTGTATGCGGCTCCTACCGCCACCATTCCGAGAAGATACAGCACAAAGGCCACAATTATCCATCCGATTGAATCTGACATTTCTATTACCTCCTCATAAAATAGTAGAGGGTGTCACGCAGACACCCTCGCCAACACTTTGTTCATTATAATATAACTGTCTGCCACACGTCAATACCCGCAGGCATCACACAAAAGGGTCATCAGAGCTTTAGCAGATTGTTCTTTCCTCTCCTGACACAGGTCTGCATCATCCGGATATCCGCGGCAGCAAGGATCAAAAACAGAATCATCCGAACAAAATAGAGCGGAAGTCTCGTAAACCTGTAAAGACCCCAGAAGGCAAAAAGCGATATGGTCGCGATCAGCATGGCATACGCCATGTTATAGAACACATTGCGGTTGGCCCTGAGCGCATGTACCTCGTCATCCCATACCAGCTTGGGTTGTACGGTGTCCAGCAAAACACCGAAATAGGATAGGAACACGATCTGTTCAAGCGCTGTCACGGCAAAGTACAAAAGCTCCATCCAGGGTATGCGAATAAAATATCCCGCAATCAACAGATAAAGTAGCATAAATCCGCCGCTGACCAGAATGCTGGTGAGCGCTTTGACATGAAGCTGCGTCTCATAGGACACCGGCAGATATTTCATCACATAAAAGTGTTTTCCCTCTCGCGTGATGGAACTGGATGCGATACTGTTTGACGCGGTCAGCAACACACTGAGAGCCAGCACCAGAAGCGTCATGATCCACTGCATCGCTTCGTTGCCCTCGCGGTACAGCTGCAGATATCTTTGGAACGTCACGGAACCCGATTGCAGAACGGCGATCACATAACCAAGCCCCGGCCAGAGCAGATTGACAGCGATACAGTTCATAAAAAAGGGTGGGGTACGCAAGAGGACACGCATTTCCTTACCCAGATAAGAGACCCAGGGCTTCCGGTTCTTTTTTCCGTATCGCGCGTGACGTTTTAACAAAAAGCCGGTCGCATCACCTTCCACACCGACCGCCATCAGGCCGCGTAAATACAAAAACTTCGCAGAAAGAAGAAATATCGCCAGAACCAGCACGTGAAAGCACACATACCACAGCATATAAATAGGAAGACCTCGCGATATCATCTCACCGAACCAGTAATTCGTCGGAAACACAACATTCAATACGCCCACAAAGCGCACCTGTCCGTCGCGCAGCTGTTGCACGATCCGTTCCAGATCCAGATTACCCAAAAGTCCGAGGCCCCGAACGGAAACCACCACGATCGTGAGGTTGATCACAGACGACAGGCGGCGGACGGTGCTTTTATTCCGGATCCCTTTCATAAAGCCCATCAGCACAACGCATAGGGTCGCGCCATAACAAAGCGGCACGATCGGAAGCGTGAAAGTTCCGGCAAGCGCCGCCGCATATGTCCAGAACTTGCCCGGTGCAGCCAAAAAGAAACCGATCATGACACTGATAAGGAGGACGATCTCCATCGCCGCTTCCGTGATATAAGCGGTAGTAAACTTTGCGGCGATCAAGACAGTCGGAGAGATCGGAAGGGGAAGGATATGCGGAATATCTCCGGCGAAATAGAAAATGTTCATGATCACGCCGACCCCGAAGATGATCGCAAACAGGGAGACAAAGTGCAGAAGGAAAATGATGCCGTTTCCGTCCCCCTCCATCCCAAGCGTCAGAACATATGCGATCGCTCCCACCAAAACGCAGCAGGGCAACAATATCCCGATCAGGGAGATCAACCCGAATATGATATAAAAAGATTTCTTTTGCTTTTGCTCGGGGCCTTCCACTTCACCGGAACGAAGAAAGATCCCGACCAGTTTACCGTACATTCTCATTTTCTGATCCTCCGGGTGCTATTCTTCCTTCTTCATCAGTTCCAGAAAGATCTGCTCCAGTGATCCATCCTGCGCCCTCGACATTTTAGCCGTCAGATCCTCGAGTCTGCCATCATAAAGGATCTTTCCGTAACGTATGATCACGACGCGGTCGCAGAGTTTCTCCGCCACCTCCAACACATGAGTGGAAAACAATACCGTATGTCCCTTATCCGCATGCTCGCGCATCATCTGCTTTAGCCCAAACGCCGACTCGGGATCAAGCCCGGTCATCGGTTCATCCAGGATCCATATGTCCGGATCATGGATCAGTGCGCCAACCACCATCATCTTCTGCCTCATGCCGTGGGAATATCCAACCATCTGTCTGGGAAGGGCGTCCGTCAAGCCGAACTTACCCGCCAGCGACTCGATCCTCTCTCTGCGCTGCTTTAGCGGAACATCGTACACATCTGCGATAAAGTCCAGATATTCCGCACCCGTCAGGCGTAGGAACTGATCGGGGCTGTCGGATATGTAACCGATCTTCTTTTTGGCGGGGAGCGGATGCTTTCGCATGTCGATCCCGCCGATGGTGATCTCGCCGGCATCCGGCTGCAGAATCCCCGTCATGATCTTGATGGAAGTCGTCTTACCGGAACCGTTTGGTCCGATAAAGCCTACGATCTCACCGGGATTCACCACAAATGAAGCATCATCAACAGCCTTCACATTCCCCTGATATGTTTTTGATACATGCAAAAATGAGATCATCTCCGTCTCCCTTCTTTTAACCTGCATACTTGGTGATCTTTCGATTGTGCATCTTGTACGAGTTCCACTGCAGGCACACTTTCGATCAGATCCCGCTCCATCTGCCCGTGGCTCCGCACGGCAGGACCAGCCCGCTCTCCCTGACAGGGAGACCGATCTCCTGCGCCTCAACGTGGCCTTTTCGCCCGCCCAGTATCGTGGCGAGCATATACGAAAGCACCGCAGGCTGCAGTCCCGTTGTATAGGAATTGATCAGATAAAAAACGGCATTCTCCGACAACAGTCTGGCAGCGAGTTGCATAAACGGAAATACGGATTCCTCTATTTTCCAGATCTCACCCTTTGGGCCCCTCCCATAGGACGGCGGATCCATGATGATTCCGTCATAGGTGTTTCCGCGTCGGATCTCCCGCTCCACAAACTTTACGCAGTCATCGACAAGCCATCTGATCGGGGCATCTGCAAGCCCGCTGGCAACGGCGTTTTCTTTCGCCCAGTTCACCATGCCCTTTGACGCATCCACATGCGTCACTTTAGCGCCTGCTGCCGCTGCACTGACCGTAGCTCCGCCCGTGTACGCAAACAGATTGAGCACCTTGATCTCTCTGTCCGGATCTGCTTTTTGGGCCTCCAAAATGCGTTCGCGGCACCAGTCCCAGTTCACGGCCTGCTCCGGGAACAGTCCCGTATGCTTGAAGCTGAAGGGTTTGAGATGAAACGTCAGGTCACGGTATCCGATCTGCCATTCCTCGGGGAGGCGGAAAAATTCCCACTCTCCTCCGCCCTTGCTGCTGCGGTGATAATGTCCATTCAGCTTCTTCCACTCTCCTGCCCGGCGCGGCGTATCCCAGATCACCTGTGGATCGGGTCTTAAAAGAATATAATCACCCCATCGTTCCAGTTTTTCTCCCTTTGAGGTATCGATCACCTCGTAATCTTTCCAGCTATCAGCAATCCACATGCCGGTCTTCCTCTCTTTCTGTCTATAATTTAGGTAATTGCGCAACTCCAATGCCGGCAGCTTTCGATCATGCATCTTGTACGAACGCCACCGCAGGCACGCTTACCATTTAGGAAAATACATACGTTCCAAATATTTTTCATTAAAATGATCATTCTGTGCGAGGTTTACGGCAATCACACTGCCGGCGATCCGCTCCGGTCTTCGCTCATCCTGCTGTGCGAGAAGGCTGCGGCATCCGGCAAGGGAAGTGTTTCCCACTGCCTTAAGCAGAGGTCCGCAACCATCCGGAAACAGCCCCAGCGCCGCTGCCTTTTGCAGATCAATGGAATAGCCGAAGCCACCCGCAACATAGATCCTCTCACAATCGGAAGGTT
>JAGBQU010000322.1 GCA_017632755.1 Lachnospiraceae bacterium | reverse complement strand
TAAGGTACGACATAGGTGAAAAGACAGGATTTGCAAGAGAACATGGGCTGGAGTATTATCAGGATCAAGTAAACAATGTCATTATGATCAAGGAGGCAAGCGAAGGCTATGAGACAGAGCCTCCGATCATGATACAGGGACATATGGATATAGTGGCAGTAAAAGAGGATGACTGCCAAATAGATATGCAAAAGGATGGTCTTAGGCTTGCAGTGGAGGGTGATCTGATCTACGCCGAGGGAACCAGCCTCGGGGCGGATGACGGTGTCGCCGTTGCCTATGCACTGGCGTTGCTTGATGCACAGGATCTGGCACATCCCAGGCTTGAGGTTGTCCTGACTGTGGACGAAGAGGTCGGCATGGAGGGGGCGCTCTCGATCGATCTGTCCATGCTCAAAGGCAGACGCCTTTTAAACATTGATTCGGAAAAACAGGGAGAACTGACGGTTTCCTGTGCCGGCGGAGCCCGCATCATGGGAACGATTGAAAACATTGCGCAGCCTGCGTCGGCTACACAGGAGGACCGGCTGTTTCGGATCGCGATCGAAGGCCTTGCAGGCGGACATTCCGGGACGGAGATCCATCACGGCAGGGCAAATGCAAATCTCCTTGCAGGGAAACTGCTGGTGAGGCTTTTTGAAAAGATTGATTGCCGCCTGATCTCGGTTGACGGCGGAACAAAGGATAATGTGATACCCACTTCGGCGCGTGTGGTTGTGATGGCATCCGAAAGAAAGGAGTCTGAACTTCGGGGGATCCTTTCTGACTATGAAAAGGAGATGCGGCAAAAATATTCTGCAACTGATCCGGATCTGGCTGTTGCCTGCACGACAGATACCGCAGCTGATGAGGTTATGGCTTTCCGGGAAGCGTATACCGACCGGCTGATCCGTTTCTGGGAGACGGCAATTGATGGTGTGCAGGCTATGAGCAGTGAACTGGAAGATCTGGTGGAGACATCGCTGAATATGGGTGTCGTCCGGACGGAGCAAAATGTGTTCTCTGTGACATATTCGATCCGAAGTTCTGTGGCAAAGGCAAAGCAACAGCTTAAACAGGATGTGTGCCGGCGTTTTGAACTGCTCGGAGCAAAGGTCGCGATTGGGGGAGATTATCCCGCGTGGGAGATGAAAAAAGACTCTGAACTGACGAGGAGGATGAGCGAGGTCTACGAGAGACTCTTTGGAAAAACACCGCATGTGCTTGCTGTTCATGCAGGCCTGGAATGTGGGATCCTTGCAGATAAGATACCGGGACTGGACTGCGTGTCCATTGGACCTGATATCTATGATGTTCATACGACAAGAGAAAGATTATCCATTTCTTCTACATGCAGCATGTGGGAGTATCTGGTCACAGTACTTGGCACCCGCTCACCGCAGATTTAAGGTGGGATATCATAGTTCAGACGAAGTGATGGTGAATTCATGGAAAATAAGAATGGAAAGAAACGCATAAACATCGGCGTGCTCATTGGAAAAGTGAATACGTATCATCCGAGAGAACTTGTGCATGGGATCTATCGGGCGGCACAGGATCACGATGTGAACGTGATCTATTTGCTCGGTGCACAGAGAACACAGGATGACAGCCTTTATTATGCATTTGGCGATGTCCGCAGGTATGATTATCAGATGAATACCGTCTATGATTATGCGAATCTGAGCGGCGTGGATGCCTTGATTATCTCTTTTGGTACGATCTGCGTAAATCTCAGCCCGGAGGGAAAGGAAAACTTCCTTGAAAAATTCAAAAAGATTCCCTATATCGTGCTTGAGGACGAAACGGATGGCAATTACATCATCAGTGATAATTATCAGGGGATCAAAGATGTCATGACTCATCTGGTCGAGGATCACAGATACACCAGGATCGCCATGATCGCCGGACCGGATGGAAACATGGACGCGATGCAGAGATTGGCGGCTTACAAGGATTCCATGCAGGCTTATGACCTTGAGATCAAGGAGGGCTACATCGTTGAGGGCGATTTCTCCTCGGCAGCCGGTCAGGCCTGCGCATCGAAGCTTTTGGAGATGCATCCGGATCTGGAAGCGATCGTGTGTGCGAATGACGAGACTGCCATCGGTGTATTTGCCATGTGTAAAAAAATGGGCCTTAGGGTGGGCGAAGATATCGCGATCACGGGTTATGATAACTGCCGGCTGGCACAGGACACCGATCCGCCGATGACCACGTTGGAACAAAATGGCTACGATATGGGATACCGCGCACTGATCGAGGCACTGAACCTCATCAACGCCAATGAGAGAGTCGCGGTAAAAATGCCGGCAATTTTTTACAAAAGAGGTTCATGCGGCTGCGCGGTTCAAAAGAAAGACACCAAATATGCAGGGCACGATCCTATATATTTTCTGGAACATGTCGATGAGATTGCATCGGGGATCACAGAACTTGCAGTGCTCAATCGCGAGAGCGAGGAATTGTTTGAAAAAGCGCGCGCGCAGATCCGGGAATTGATCGAGTTCATGCTTCGCATACAGATCATGGAGATCGGACCGGAGCAGTATGACAGAACACATCTGGTACATTTGATGCGGACGATCACGACAGGCAGATACAGCCGATATATCTCGATCAGCGTACTGCTTAAAGAGGTGAATGATTTCCTTCAGTACGTGATTCCACTTGATGCAGATAAAGAAAAACGCATGAGACTTTATCGTGCGATCACAAACATGAATGAGTATACCTATTCCCATATGATGCGGATGAAGGAGCAGGAGCATAATATCTATCAGACAAAGACCAACATGAATCCGTTCTTTGAACGAAAGCTGATGGAGGAT
>JAGBQU010000321.1 GCA_017632755.1 Lachnospiraceae bacterium | reverse complement strand
TTTTTAACTTATTCAGTTTACTCTGCGAAAGCACCGGGATCTGTGCAGCTGCCCCATCCACGAACCAAACGCGATATGCGCAAAAAAGCAGCAGTGCACATATGCTGGCAAGCAGAACGATATTTTTTCCATTTTTCATAAATCATCCCAACCGACGGTCCAAAAGTGTAAGCACGACTAGCCAAGGCGACTCTTTTTACAGATCTCGTCAAGCTCTTCCACGCTGCAGCGCAAAAACTCATCCGGACGCACCGTGCGGTCATCCACATAAAAGCCCTTGTGTCCGGGCCAGGGTTTTCCGTAGATAATCTCATCGTACGGAATGTCCCACTTGGCGAGCCACTCGAGCAGAACCTTTGCCGTGTTGGCATTGATCAGCCCGATATTTCCACCATAGCTGTTCATGTTGCGCGAGGTAAAGAGCGTAATCTTGGCACCGCCTGCCTTGTACTCGCGTATCTTATCGATCATCTCCGCATAGGGGACAAGATCGATATATTCCTGATCCTTGCTCTTGATCGGGCACAGTGTCCCATCAATATCAAAACAAAATGTCAATCCTGTGTACATTTTTCCACCTCTTCCAAAATTCGTATCGCATTTAGTACAAAAGCAAAAACCTTTCCCGGCTGATCCATGTGATAGGGCAGCATGGACAAAAACAGGCTGGCCTCGTACAGCCTGACAAGCGTCAGGTCAAAGCCATTGCGCTTTAAGAACTCCGCAAACAGGCTCTGAAAGCCTTCCACATCCGCATCCAGATCGAGTAAAATGTGCATATCACGATCCATTGTGATCTGATAAAGTCCCGTGTTGAAGAAATCGTAACATCCACAGATCGAGTGTGACAGCTTTGCCAGATCATAATACAGATCCGTATACATGTCCTCCTCTTTCTGTGCACCCTTTGGATCGATCAGCTTAAGCACATGCGCCTGCCTGCTGTACAAAATGTTGGAGAAGCACAGATCTCCATGCCCGATCACCAGACAGTCATCCTTTCTGCGCACCGAAAGCTTTTTGTACAGACTCTTATAACGTTCAATAATCTGTTCCAGACTGTCATAGGTCGAACCCATTTTCAAAAGCTGGGCAAACTGCTCGTACTGCGGATAGCTCTTTAGTTCATCCAGACGGGCATCGAGTTTGTCCAGATAGAGCTTATCCGCAACCGCTTTGACCTGCTTATTGGAAACCTGTTTTCGCTTTCGGATACCGATAAAATAAAATAACTTCTGTAATATATCCCTCATCTCCTCCTCGTCCACGGCTCCGTGTACGAAGCGGATCGCGATGTCAGTCATATGATATCGCTCCATCGTATAGCTGGCGCTATCCTTTTCCTCCACATAATCGAAAGGCATGACAAACCACATCTTCATATTATCCGGAAGCAAATAGTAGAAGTTATATTCCGATTTAATTTTTTCAATCTTATTTGATCTCTTTGTGACCGTATAAGCGTCTCCCTGCAGGGCATTGAAAAACCTCGCATCAAAACCACCTGTTATGAAATTAAGGAATTCATTTTGATCCGACAGATCCATAAACGCATCTGTCTCAATCTCCTGCGCGGTAAAGTTACGTTTTTTGATCAGTTCAAAGTTGCTCGCATACGCATCTGCTCCCTGAACAAAAAACATGGCGGGGTTTCCGTGACACCTAGCCATGTACGCCTCATTCATATATTCCGCCTTTGACAAAAGAATTTCAAAGGCACCGTTGTTTGCGAGTGCAAAGTTGGAATACAGGTGCACGATCACACATCTGTTTCCCGCACCCCGAAGTTCTTTGCAAATCTCCTCAAAATCTTCTTCCTTGCAAAACTCAAGAAATTTCACCACGCAGTGATTCTTCATGATCACTTCCTTCATGCGGTTTTTGAGTGAGACACGTTTAAATATGGTCTCCCCGAAGGTTTTTTTACCGGTGATGCTTTTTACCTCATCCTCCGGCATCACACTGTCATCATATACAACAAAG
Source organism: Lachnospiraceae bacterium (assembly GCA_017632755.1). Next base: position 4,604 of record JAGBQU010000321.1, on the reverse strand, counting down.
ATCTGCTTCATGTTCGTTCCTTTCTCACGCATGCCTGCCCGTCCGCTGCGATGCGGAGTGCTTTTTTCCGATCCAATATAGGATCTGGAGAAGAATGACCGCTGCGAAGAATATACCTGCCGTTCCCCATGTATAAGCCCTCATAAGCAGGCTTCCTCCGCCAAAGAAAATGGAGGTAACATAGTCGGAGAAATCCCGGATTCCGAAGGTCATCCCCTCCCATGCATGCCAAAGCAACGAGAGACATTTTAGCAGCAGCACCTCAAAAACCCAGCCTGCGAGTGATGAAATCGTGATCAGCGCAAATCTGCCGCGGATCAGATCCGTGGAAAAATCATACCACGCCCTGACAAACTCCAGTCCTTTGAGTGCCAGCATGGAACGGCCGGACTGCTTGTGCACGATCAGATACTTGTTCAGATACGTATACGTCGGCGATATGACCATATAGATGACCGTCACAATCGCCAGCGCAACAAAAAAAATGCCTGTGATGGCCGAAATCCGCTGTTTGAAGACCACATCGACAGACGCAAGCAGCAAAAACAGTGCCAGCACATCAAAAAAACGGTCGATGATCACACTCAAAATGCCCACCTGCCAGTGGCGGGTCTCTCTCCCGATCTTAAACACACGGTACAACTCCCCGATCTTATAAGGAATGACCAGGTTGACCAAGGTTGTCTTGCAATACAACAGCAAAAACCGTTTGAAATTGATCTTGTGCTCCATCAAAACCAGATACAATCGTGCCATTTTGGCCAGATGTACCAGCAAAAGAAGCACCGGCAAAACCGGTATCAGCCACCACATGAATCTTCTCCTATAATCAATATTCCCTCTTACACATCTTCCGCAATTACCTAATCTTCCTTAAGCTGCGAAAGATCCGTGATCTCCTCACAGGTATATGCACTTCGGACCACTTCCCGGTATTCCTTGTGGATGCTCTCGTGATCCAAAAGGTACTCAACTGCCATCTTCAGCACGGTCACCGACTGATCGAGCATCTTGACATTTGACACCTGATCATCCTCGCGCCAGCTGACGGGATAAAAACGGATCTTATGATGATAATAACCCGATGCAAGAATCATCACATAATTGAACATCAGATTGTCGGGAAACTTCTCAAAAAATCCGTCTCTGAGCATCTTGACCTTGTACATATTCAGACCGCTTCCCAGATCAAAGATCCGCCTCCTTGTCACAAATGCAAAGATAAAGTTGTAGATCACATTGCCAAAAGTCCGAAAACGGGAATATCCCTCGAGCCTGGATCCCCGCATGAAGCGGGCACCCAGAACACAGTCATATTTGGAATAGATCCCTTTTTGCAGCATCGGGATAAAATCGCGGATATTTCCCTGATCATCGCCGTGCAGCATGCAGACATAGTCGTAGCCGTGATCGATCGCATAATGGAAGGACATTTTCTGCGATCCCCCCAGCCCATAGTTGTCTGTGTTGCGCATCAGACGGATCGGCTTGTCCGGATGCGCCTCCATATATGCAAGAACCGCCTTCTCCGTGCCGTCCGTGCTGCGGTTGTTGACAACAAGTACCTCCTCAAAATAGGCAAAGATCTTCTTGTCAAGCTGGTCCAGCACGCGCACGATCTGCTTTTCACAGTTGTAGGCCGGTATGAACAAAAGCATTCTCTCACTCATGGGATTCCCCCTCCTTTTTTTCAAGGAATATTTTCCTTGTGACAAAATTGTAGATCATGACAACACCCGTTGCTCCGATCTTACCAAGGCTCTCCGCAAACCCTGAACTAAACCACGTCTGCAAAAAGGACACGTGCATATAGATACCGTCCACGCAGATAAAAATGATCAGTGTGTTGAGTCCCAGCCCGATCAGGCTCAGGATCACAAAGATCACAAACTCCTTTTTACGGGACATATCCTCCTTGCCTTCAAATACAAATTTCATACTGAGGTAGTAGTTTATAATGACGGAGATCGTAAATCCCAAAGCCGATGCGATCGTGTAGTGCATCCCAATCCACGAGCTGCTGATCTTGAACACGAAAAAATCAATGAAAAAACATATGACTCCGACCACACCGAACTTAAAAAATTGTGCTAGGAGTGCCTTCATGATGTCAGTCCACCTTCACATGGGAAAGCACAGCTTCCCTCAGCGCCTCAAGCTTCTCACTTGCATCATCCAGAGAAGTCCCCTTCACACCCATATAGAATTTGATCTTCGGCTCTGTTCCCGAAGGTCTTGCACAGCACCAGGAATCGTTCTCCAACTCAAAATAGAGTACATTTGATTTCGGAAGATCGATACCGCTTTTTTGTCCGGTCGCCATATCTTTTCTGACACTCTCGTCATAATCCTTGACGAACAGGGTCTTTAAACCTGCAAAGGATGCGATCGCTTCCTTTCTGAGATCGGACATGATCTTTGCGATCTGCTCCTGTCCGGACAGTCCCTTGAGCGTCACGGTGTGGAGTCCTTCCTTAAAGTATCCGTATTCCTCATACAGCTTCAGCATCTGATCCCAGAGTGTGAGGCCGTTTTTCTTGCACCATGCAGCCACCTCGCACAGACACATCACGGCAACAACCGCGTCTTTATCTCTCGCGTGTGTACCTGCCAGACAGCCATAGCTCTCTTCGAGTCCAAACACATAGTTGTTGGATCCGGTCTGCTCGAACAGCTTGATCTGCTCGCCGATATATTTAAATCCGGTAAGAACCTCAATCTGTTTTACGCCATATGCCTTTGTAAGCACATCTGACATGTTTGTCGTTACGATCGTCTTAACCAGAGCGGGATTCTCCGGCATCGTATGATTCTTTGTCTTCTCGCGTATCAGATACTCTGCGATCAGCATACCGGACATGTTTCCGGTAAAAGGAACATATTCTCCGCTCTTTGTATCCAGCGCATAAACGCCAAGTCTGTCGGCATCCGGATCGGTGGCAAGAACCACATCCGCCTTGACTTCCTTTGCCAGCTTCAGCGCCAGCGTAAATGCCTTCGGATCCTCCGGATTCGGATACTCGAGCGTGGTGAAATTAGGATCCGGCATCTGCTGCTCCTTCACCACATGCACTTTCTTAAATCCTAGCTCGTCAAGCACACGGCAAACCGGCACATTTCCGGTTCCGTTAAACGGTGAATATACAATGGTGATCTCATCCGCCATCTCTTTTATGATCTCCGGATGCACGATCTGCTTTTTGAGCTCGGCCATATATGCGTCGTCGATCTCGGCGCCGATGATGGTGAGAAGTCCTGCGTCCTTCGCCGCCTGCTCATCCATCGTCTTTACACTGTTCCAGTCTGTGACAGCCTTCACTTCTCCGATGATCTCTTTATCCTTGGGAGCTGTGATCTGTGCGCCGTCCTCCCAGTATACCTTATAACCGTTATACTCCGGCGGATTGTGGCTCGCGGTCACTACGATACCGGAAATACATCCCAGCTTTCTGAGTGCAAAAGAGAGTTCCGGTGTGGGACGGAGTGCGTCAAACAGATATGCCTTGATCCCGTTTGCGTTCAGGCAAAGCGCAGCCTCCTTGGCAAACTCCGACGAGAATTTACGCGAATCATAGGCAATCGCCACACCCTTATCTTGTCCGCCCTGCTTTAGGATATAGTTGGCAAGTCCTTGTGTAGCCTTGCGCACAGTGTAAAAGTTCATGCGGTTCGTTCCCGCACCGATCACGCCGCGCAAACCGCCGGTACCAAACTCCAGCTCCTTGTAGAAACGATCCTGGATCTCATCCTCATTGTTGCGAATGGCTGCCAGTTCCTTCTTTGTGTCATCGTCAAAATACGGATCCTCCAGCCAGAATGTAAAAGTGTCTTTGTAACTCATATCTTATCCTCCTTTTTTTTATTGCAGACCGTTCCGTTTCAACTGCCGGATCGGTCAAGTGATCAGTCCCGGAGCTACACGCGCACCGGCACTGCATTACTTCCAATTGACGGTAAAATCAGAATGCAGCAGGGAAAAATTTTTGTTGTAATACGGGTCACCCTTTTGCAATTCCACCTTGTAGCGCTCCTTGAATCTTAGCGCCTCCTCCTCATAGCGAAGGGCATTCTTGTCCTTCTTGTTGTCCGAGCCTCTCGACTTGGATTCGAAATGGTAAAGCTCGGCAAACGGTGTGAAAATATTGAGAAGTCCCTTCTTTCGCACACGCAGACAAAAATCCACATCGTTGAGCGCAACCGCAAAGTCCTCATCCAGACCTCCCAGCTCCCCATAGAGCGATCTGCGCACCAGCATACATGCGCCTGTAACAGCTGTCACATTTTGCGCATAGCAGAGCTTTCCCATGTAGCCGACATTCGCCTCCGGGACGCGGTAATGCGTGTGCCCCGCCGTTCCATGAGCTCCGAGTCCGATCACGATCCCGGCGTGCTGGATCGTGCGATCTTCATAGTAAAGCTTCGCACCGACCACACCCACATCCTCGCGAAGCCCATACATGAGCATTTCCTCCATCCAGGTGGGCGTTATGACCTTCGTGTCATTATTGAGCAGAAGGAGATATTCTCCCTTTGCAAACCCGGCTCCGAAATTGTTGATTTTCGAATAATTGAATGCACCCTCGTATGTCACCACACGAACTCTC
>JAGBQU010000320.1 GCA_017632755.1 Lachnospiraceae bacterium | reverse complement strand
TCATGAAAAAAACACGTTTTATCACTCAGGCAGCGCTCATCGCTGCTCTCTATGTCGTACTGACATATGTAGCCAATCTTTTCGGTCTGGCAAGCGGCGCCATTCAAGTCCGCATTTCCGAAGCATTGACCATACTTCCCTACTTTACCCCCGCTGCCATACCGGGACTGTTTGTCGGCTGTATTCTCAGCAACACTCTGACCGGCTGTGCACTCTGGGATATCGTGTTCGGAAGCATCGCCACTTTGCTTGGCGCACTCGGAACCTATGCACTGCGCAAATGGAAATGGCTCACACCGATCCCTCCCATTCTCGCAAACACCCTGATCGTTCCCTTCGTCCTGGCATACGTCTATGGCGTGGAGGACAGCATTCCGTTCCTGATGCTCACCGTCGGAATCGGCGAAGTCATCTCTTGCTATATCCTGGGTATGATCTTACTGTTTGCGCTTTCCAAATACCGCAATCGGATCTTCGGTGAGGCGGGCGAGGCGGCATAAACCGTAGCGCCTATTCCACCGGCATATACGTCAGAAAATGATTTCCCGCGTTCTCAAACATGGATCTGGAATCGTTCATTCCTTTTTTATAGATCGTACCGGTTTCCGGATCCATGAGAACGGTATTGAGTTCGTTAAATCCAATGATCAGTACGGCATCCTGATTGCCGAGTCTAGCCAGCACAGGGATGTCTCGGTTAACATAATACAGAACCATGTCCACGCTGCATCCGGTCAGATCCAGCACTCTCACATTTCCAAGATTATCTTCCAGAATAGATTTTACGCTAGCGCCATGCTCGAGCAGATAGGCGCTGTTCTTTGTCACTCCCTCCGCCAAAAGCATCGTGTCCAGACATACCGCCAGACAACTGCGCTCCTCACTTTCCTTGTCCGCCTCGATCTTCATGATCTGGTTTTTGGTCTGCAGCGTTCCCTTTCGATAGATATAGTTTCCATTGTAATCATATACCATACCGGAGAGCTCGCTCGCACGCGCAACCGCAGTGCTCTCGCTTTCCAGGACTGAGTCAAGTCCGTACGGACCGTATACGTAAAAATATTCCATGTGCTGACCCGGCTCGATCTTGATCTCTCTTCCGCCCTCGTAGGCCACCTGCTGCGGTGTGCGGAATTTGAGGCTCTTTTCCGCGATCGAATTCTTCGTCACAACCTGAAGAATCTTTTCATATTCTTTTGTCGCCACAACCTCCAGATAATTGCTCGCATTGTCATCGAATGCGGCATTCATGATCTGATCATCCTTGACCATCTCATAATCATCGCTGGTGTAGGTGATCATCTGCAGATCGTTCTCGGAAACGGAACCTTCTTCCAGTTCTTCCTCTCCCACATCCGCATCCTCTCTCTTCACACGGATCAGGTTGATCTGGTTTGCCGCAATCTGCGCATCCACCACATAAATCTGCGGCTGTGTGTACGTCTTTAATATGGTGCCGCTTTCATCCTGTATACGGACGGTATGCATCGGGAAGAGAACATCACCGAAACCGTCGCGGGCCAAGTCGCTTTTACGCGCTACGCCGTAGATCAGATCCTCCTCCATAAAGCCGAGCGATTTGATATATTCCCCGTTGCCCGCCTCTATCTCTGTCAGCTTCTGCATTCCGAGATTCATCAGCACCAGCTTTGTGGAGCCCTCATCATCCCCTTTTTCCTGCCATACGACCATGCGGTTGCTCTTAGAGACATGGTAGCTTCCCTCCGCAAGAGAACCTACAACCTCTGTATAGGATTTCTGCGTCAGATCGATGTCATAGAGTGTACCGTCCAACAGCAGGAACAGATGATTTGACATATTGACATAACTCAGTTGCTGTACATTTTCCTTAAGCAATTCAAAGGATCTGTCATACGGGATGTAGACTTCCTCCTCAATGGTGTTAAACATGCTGTTGTAATAATATACCTGAACCCCGACATTTCCCTCGTAGGATCCTCGGTTCATATATCCGTACACCATAAACCGGACATTGCCCGTCTCCTCCACGCCCAGGATCTTGATGTCATGCGCGCGGTACATGGTTCTGGTATCACTATTTTCCGTGTCATAAAAACCGAAAATGGTCGTAACTTTGTTTCCTGTCGGATCATATCCGAACAGGCGTCCCGACTGAATAAACGCAAAGACATTGCCGCCCTCACACTCCGCCAGCTCCATCTGCGGATCTGCGATACCGATAGATATCTTATTGGAACCGTACTCCGCATGTTCCGGCTCAAAAATGACCTCCATATCCCTCTGAAAATCAAGCAGGTACATGCGCTCCTTTCCATTGCGGACGCGGTAGCGCTCTGTCACGGCGTAATAGCTTCTTTCCTTTCCCGTCTTCATGGACACACAGTACGAGAGCTCGATCACCCCTGTCTGCGGGGTCAGATCACGGATCGTCACATCGGGTTGTGTCACCTTTACCACCTGCAGTTCTCCCCATGTGATCTGTGCAAAGCTGGAATGAATGTTTACATGCGCATAATTGGTGTTGTCACCCTCCGCATTGCTCTCGAGATATTTTGTGATCTCCATGGCCGCTTCTTTATCAAAGGTACGGGTGTGAAAATCCTCCGCAAAGGAGAGCATCTCGTCCATATGATAGTCACTTCCCTGTACAAATCGGGTATAATATCTCACATTTCTCCCATCTTCAAGGGTGAGCAGCAAGGTAAGCATGTACTCGGTATTTTCATCGATCAG
>JAGBQU010000319.1 GCA_017632755.1 Lachnospiraceae bacterium | reverse complement strand
TTATGATGCTGCGAACAGTTCTGATCTTTGCAGCACCCTGCGGTCGTATCTGATGAATGATGGCAGCGTCAGGGACACGGCGGATGAACTCTTTGTTCATCGTAATACCATCAACTATAAGATCAAAAAGATTGAGGAGCTGTTGGGAATTGAAATGTCTTCCCTGTGTGCCAGAACGGAGCTGATGATCGCTTTTAATCTGCGGGATATCATGTAGGAATCTTTGGAAAAAAGCACCGGGTAACCGGTGTTTTTTTGTTGTCAAAAAAGTCTTGTGCATGGGCACAATCCGCTTTGTGTTACGGCTCATTGTTTCCTGCCGGGGAAAAACTATAATGACAGATATCAGATAGAAAACGCGCCTGATCAGATGCGCAGGAAGGATGGATGAATTATGCGAATGAGCGGAAATGAAATTAAAGAGATGCAGAAAAAATACGTACTTCAGTCCTGGAGTAAGCAGGGAAACTTAAATCCGATTCCCATCGAAAAGGCAGAAGGTATCTACTACTACGATCATGACGGAAACCGTTATTCGGATATGGCATCACAGCTGGTGAACTTAAATCTCGGATACGGAAATACAGACATCGCAGATGCTATAAAGGAGCAGGTAGACCAGTATTGCTACATTGGGCCTTCCGTGGCATCGGAGCCGAGAGCGAAACTGGCGAAGATGATCATCGATCTTCTTCCGGATACCTTCGGTAAGGTATTCTTTACCAACGCCGGAGCAGACGCTAATGAAAATGCCATCAAGATCGCACGAATGTTTACCGGCAGAAAAAAAGTGTTCAGCCGTTACAGGAGTTATCACGGATCTTCATTCGGAGCAGGAAATCTGACCGGTGAGCCGCGCAGATATCCATTAGAGCCCGGAATCCCCGGATTTGTAAAATTTTTTGATCCCTATATTTACAGGGAGCCTATCGAGTTTAAGTCCGAGGAAGAAGCAACAAAATATTACCTTACGAAGTTGAGAGAGCAGATTATATATGAAGGAGCTGACAATGTGGCTGCCATCGTCATGGAAACGATCACCGGGTCAAACGGTATCATCATTCCGCCGAAGGGATACCTCCCCGGAGTCAGAAAGATCTGCGATGAGTTTGGCATCATTATGATCTGCGATGAGGTTATGGCAGGATGGTGCAGAACAGGTAAGATGTTTGCCTTTGAGAATTTCGATGTGATTCCCGATATCGTTACATTTGCCAAGGGCGTAACCTGCGGCTATGTACAGCTTGGCGGCGTAGCGGTTTCAAAAGAGATTGCTGCATATTTTGACGATCATCTGCTTTCCTGCGGACTAACCTACAGCGGGCATCCTCTGGCATGTGCAGCGGGTGTTGCATGTGTTAACTACTATACCAAGGCAAAGATCCTGGACAATGTAAAGGCAGTGGGAGCGGTCCTTAAAGAAAGACTGGAGGCTCTTATGGAAAAACATCCCTGCGTGGGAGATGTGAGAGCCATCGGATTATTCTCCTGTGTGGAACTTGTGAAGGATAAGACTACAAAGGAACCGCTGGTTTCTTACGGATCGGATCCGGAAGGGATCATGCCAAAGGTGATCGGCCTTTTAAAGGAAAGAAAGTTTATGACCTATTCCCACGAGAACATG
>JAGBQU010000318.1 GCA_017632755.1 Lachnospiraceae bacterium | reverse complement strand
TCTTCGAACAGAAGATGTGCGGGGGTGTTGTTATGCTCAGAAATGGGAAGGGCAGCAAAGGAATACTGAGGATCATGACGGGAATGTTAGCAGGGATGTGTGCGTGCCTGGCCTGCCTGGGCATTGCTGCCTGGTTTCTGCAGAAGGGAAGGCTGGCAGACACACTGATTCGTCCTGCAATTGCGGTATCAGTCTTTGCAGCATCAATGGTCGGTTGCTTGACCGCCGCATACGGAGCAAAAGAGAGAAAAAGAATACAGTACGGTTTACCCGGACTGTCATTGGCCCTGCTGATCCTTGCGGGCAGGTGGATCGAGGGAAACGGAACACGGGAGCCGGTTTTCACAGTCCTGCTTACTGCCTGCGCAGCCGCTCCGGCGTTGCTGATCTGGAGGAGACGGTCGGGAATTCGCCGGAGATGATCACAGTACGTATATGCGCAATACTGGATGTAATCAGCACAACAGTAAACATAATCTCGGGGCTAAACAGCAAGATATTGTGGAGAAATGCTTCACGAAATACAAAATACAAGATAAATCCCGGAGGAAATGGAGACAAACAGCTAAAATCGAAGATCTGCGAGTACAACGGTATACATAATACAGTAGACATAAGAATCTAAAATAATAAAAAATTTTTGATGAATTTGATTGATTCCCTTGATAATCCCGGATGATTGCGTTATCATGATTAAGCATCACGATCGACACTTCTCTCGATGTTCCTGCTGATTGATCGAAGGTCGTCTGTATCCGGGTGTTGAGCGAGTATAGGAGAAGGCGAAAGATGATGCGGGAGAATATAGCAGAACTGAGTACATTTACCTGTGGATTCACATTTGTCTTTGGTGGTATGATCGGCTGCCTGACCGGAGCATTTTGTTCTGACGCTGCGTTGATCAGCCTGACGGATTCCGTTCATTGCTGGTGCAACATTGATCCTTATGGTATCTGTTTTGCTGCGGAACTGCTTATCGCGGTTTTCGCGCTTCTTTTATCTCTGGCTGCCTTCGGCGCTGTGCTGATACCAGCCATAATGCTCATTTTTGGCTATTGTATAGGGATCCTGATATTTGCATCTGTTTGCACCTATTTTCAAAATTGGTGGTTGATTTGCGCTGCAATATCTTTCGTGCCGGATGTTTTGATCATGATGCGGATCATTTCACGATGCACAGGAATCTCCCTTGCGCTCACATATTCCTGGACAAGCAAAGGGTTCAGAGCTTTTGACTTGAAAAGCAGACTTTGCTGGATCTGGATCGATTTGGTGATTCTTTTGGCTTTATATTCCTTACGACGGATTTGCTTTTGATCATGATATTTTGCAGAATTGGAGGTGAGAAAATGCCTGATCTATCAAAAAGTATGACTCGTTTTGAAACCTATCTGCGGGAAGATAAAGCCCTCTCGGAGAATACGATCGTCAGTTATTGCCGGGATGTGCGCCAATTCAGCGAATGGCTGGAACGGGACAGGACAATGCAGCTGAACAGCGCGGCAAAAGAAGACATTTCCTCATATCTCCAGTATCTGCAGGGGATGGGCAAATCTCCTTCGACGATATCCCGCAGTGCTGCGTCTCTTAAACGCTTTTTTTCATATCTGATGGAGAAAGGCAAGGTAAAACATAATCCGGCAGCCGGTATAGTGCTGGAAAAGCACGGAAGAAAGCTGCCCAGCATATTGACGAACCATGAAGTCGATCTGTTTTTATCCCAGCCGGACTTAACGGATCCGAAAGGAATCCGGGACAAGGCCATGCTTGAGCTGCTTTATGCAAGCGGAATCCGAGTATCGGAATTGATCGGATTGGACCTTGAGGATGTGAATCTCTCCGTCGGTTTCCTGGTCTGCCGTTCAGGCGATAAAGAACGTGTCATCCCGCTGTATAAGGTCGCCGTGAGATCTATCCAGGAATATATGCATAACGTTCGTCCGGTCATGACTGCCGATAACGGCGAGACGGCGCTCTTTGTGAACGTCAATGGCGGACGTATGTCGCGCCAGGGGTTCTGGAAGATCGTCAAAAGTTATCAAGCCAAAGCAGGGATACAAAAGGAGATCACTCCCCATACGCTGCGGCATTCCTTCGCGGCGCATCTTTTGGAAAACGGCGCGGACATCCGGGATATTCAGGAGATGCTCGGACACGCCGACCTTTCCACTACGCAGATCTATACCAAAGTGATCCGCAGCCATTTGAAGGAGATTTACGATAAAACACATCCCCGCGCCTGAG
>JAGBQU010000317.1 GCA_017632755.1 Lachnospiraceae bacterium | reverse complement strand
GTCACAAGCCATGAATACATAGGCGTGATAGAAAATATGATCCATTATCTGCTGGGGAGAAACGAATTCGGAGAGAATCTGGTCACCAATAAAGGCGTGTTGTGCGCAGCGGGTGAGCAGGATCACTACGATCTGTATCTGCAGTCGACTCTGGTTTTCATCCTGCATGAACTGAAAGAAAGAGAGTCTGATTAGATCAGACAAGCTCTTTGTTTTTCATATAGGTCTCGCGGATGATATTCTGCACATAGGCACCGATCGCCTTTCTGTCTTCCTTGGATAGCTCGTTTACATAAATCGGATTTCCGTATTCGATCACCACATGAGCCTTCCTGATCCATGGAGCATGATCCTCCAGAAGTGCAGCGGTGTTGTTGATCGTGATCGGGATGATCGGACATCCGGTTTTTTCTGCGATCTTAAAGCTTCCGTCCTTGAAGGGAAGGAAGGTGTCTGCAACCTTGTTGCGGGTTCCTTCCGGAAAAATACAGATCGAGATGCCGTTTTTTATTTTATCGATGCATGCGAGGATCGTTTTCAAACCCTGTTTCATATCATTGCGGTCGAGGAACAGACAGTGCAGATTAACCATCCAGTCGCGCAGAAGCGGATAACGGAGCATCTCCGTTTTGGCTACATAGCCGGTCGGACGAGGCACTCTGACATAGGTGCAGACAACATCAAAGTAACTGCGGTGATTGCCCACATAAAGGACGGGTTTGTCGGTCGGTACATTGTCTTCCCCGAGATAGGTGACCTTGGCTCCGGCAACAAAGATGAGCTTGCGAAAACCCCAGTTTACAAGTGCAAGACAGCTTCTGCTCTTGAGATCCGGATTGAATTTACCGATGATCCACTCGATCAAAAGGATCGGAAGTGTCAGTATCAAAAATCCGCCAACCAAAAGCGCAACCAAAATAAGTCGTATCATATATTCTCCCCCTCATCATCTATATCGGATGGTAATAAAATCTCTGCAGTAGGTTATCTGCTATTTTAGTATAATGAAAGTGACAGGAAACTGCAATGCTAAAATGTAAGAGAGCATCATAAGAAGGAGAAATAAGGTTCCGTGGGGGGATGGAAGCGGAAAAACGTTACGGATAACTGTTGTATTTGATGTATTTGAGTGAAAGGAAAGCTGCCCGGTGCAGCGGGAGGAATTGTATGATTTTGATCAAAAATGCACATGTCGTGGATGCTGCCACGCACACGGATGAGGTGTGCTGCGTTCTGATAAAGGACGGAAAGATCGTGGCGATGGAAACGATGATCGACGAAAAGCAGTATGCAAATATCCGGGTGATCGATGCGGGAGGGCACTATGTCCTGCCGGGACTTGTCGATGTCCATGTCCATTTCAGGGATCCCGGTTTTCTTTACAAGGAGGACATCCTGACCGGTGCACGCGCTGCGGCGGCGGGCGGTGTCACGTCTGTCGTGCTGATGGCGAATACAAGACCGGTGGTCGACGATGTGGGGACACTGCGCTACGTGCTCGAAAAAGGGAAAAAGACAGATATCCATGTACACAGCTGCGCGTCCATCACAAGAGACCTGAAGGGAAAGCAGCTGACGGATATGGCTCTGCTGCAGCAGGCGGGTGCGGCAGGATTTACGGATGATGGAGTACCGATTCTTGATGCAGGACTCCTGAGAGAAGCAATGCAGGAGGCCGCCCGGCTTGGCGCGGTGTTGAGCCTTCATGAGGAAGATCCGGCTTATATCACCAACAATGGCATCGATGCGGGCAGCATAGCTGCTGCGCATTATGGCATCCGCGGTTCGGATCGGCAGGCGGAGATCCGCATGATCGACAGGGATCTGGAACTGGCTCTGGAGACGGGAGCCGTGCTCAATATTCAGCATATCAGTACCCGGGAGGGTGTGGAACTGGTGCGGCAGGCAAAAAAGAACGGAAAAAATATACACGCTGAAGCAACACCACATCATTTCACCTTGACGCAGGAGGCAGTCATCCGGTATGGGACGCTTGCAAAAATGAATCCGCCGCTGCGGACATCTGAAGACAGAGAGGCGATCATAGAGGGACTAAGAGACGGTACGATCGATCTGATCGCCACCGATCATGCGCCCCACAGCAAGGCCGAGAAAGCCGGGCCGATCACACTTGCCCCCAGCGGTATCATTGGCCTGGAGACCGCATTGCCGTTGGCAGTCACCAATCTGGTCAGAGAGGGCAGGCTTACGATGCAGCAGTTGGTGGAGAGAATGTGTCTGGCGCCTGCACAGCTCTATGGTCTGGATGCGGGCCGGATTTATGTGGGCAAAGAGGCGGATCTGGTGATCCTGAATG
>JAGBQU010000316.1 GCA_017632755.1 Lachnospiraceae bacterium | reverse complement strand
TCTATTTCGAGAACGTAAAAAGGACGCAACAGTCGGCGAAAGCGGATGCAACCCGTCTGCCCTTCGCGGATGAATACGATGTGGATTATTTTGCACTGGATTGTGCATATATGAAGTTCATAAAAGAAAGCAGACCACAGCAACCGGATATCATAAAGCATGTTGACGTACAAAAAAATATGTATGACGGAAACTATATGGTCAAGTGGGATCTTGAGGCGGGAACACCGGGCGGCAGTCCGATGGCACATGAGTTTGATGTGGAAATCCGCTATTTCAGCCTTCCCAAAACAGAGACATTCCATGTTGACAGCACGGATTCCTACAGATCAGAGCTGGTGCAGCAAAAGAAAGCTTATGGTACGACCACTACGTTTGTGACCCCGGCAGAACTGGATATGGAGAGCGGGCGTAAGTATTAAGCCGTTGTCCGGGTAAAGGATGCCAAGGGCGGGGAGCAATACTACAGTCAGATCGAAGACGGAACGGTGATCACGGATCGTGAGACCGGTGAGGATAGACAGATCTACAGTTATGTGTTATTGGAGCCCAAAATGCCAACACCGGAATTTGAGATCGTATCTTACCAGGGTAAATGGATGCTGCATCTTAAGAATGCCGACCTTTTCCGGGATTTCATGGGATTGACAGGCTTTGAACTCGGTGTATACATGCTTAACAATAAGGGGGAGATCAACACCGATAAACAGGTTTCGATGACAAGCGCCAATCTTCTGATGCCGGAGGAGGAAACAGGGAATACGCCGCTGCTCACCAACGCGGTGGAGGCTACAAAGCTTGCCGCAGATGCGGCAGATCGTGAACTGTACGGATATGCAAAAGCAGACGGGTGTCTTGATGCGGATCTGTACCAATTTGTTGTGTATGTACCGACAAATGCGTTCCCGGCCATAGAGTATACCCTGACAGAAACGGAGAGCCATCTCACCGGCCAAAAACCGGAGTACAGAGGAAACCTGTCCTATACACGGTATGACACTGTGAAAAAGACGGTTAACGGAGTGCAGACAGACGTTGATGTGATCCCTCCGATCGAGCAGACCTTCCGGCTGGAGCTTTACGGGGTGAAGAAGTCTACGGATGCGAGCGGTAAGGAGATCACATGGCATGAGACGATCGCCAGAAAAGATTTTTCTTTATCGGTTGGAACTGCCACCGATGTCAATATCGGCTATTACGATGCGCCTGCCGGTCTGGATCTTACCGGATATGAACAGTTTGCCGTTACATGCTGGTATGCCGCATCCGGACAAGGCGATGTGTATAATTACTTTGACACCACGCAGGAGAGGGCGGAGCATAAAAAACGCAGCTCGGGCTTTATCACGGATGTATCCGGGGGTGCGTCGGATGAAAAATACTATTTCCATTCCACGAAACTTCCCGCACCGGATATCTCGATCGTCTGCATGGTAAGAGAACCCTCCTGGTATGTAAGACTTTTAAATCACGCCGAATATGAGGATGGCGAACAGGTTAAAGTAAAGATCGGCAATACCACATATACGATCGATACAGGAGATGACACGCTTGCCGACGGTGTGCTCGCACATGCGGTGCGTGTGACAACCTATGGCTGGAATGCATGCACATATTGGGCTGAAAAGGAGGGCTGTGTCACATCCGACGTACAAAACTACAGCCCGAACAAGCAGACCGTTGCGTTGCAGGCAAATCTGGCCGGTAATATCAATGTAAATTACGCGATGGACTGTGAGACCTACACGCCGGAGAACGGTGCGCAGGTTGCCGGAACCTTTGTGCTGGATGAGACGGGCAAACTGACCTTCCGCGGGACTTTGCGCTATAACTCGCATAACGACATCGGTCAGTACTATCGCTATGAATTGTATGCGCGTGATGAGCAAGAACAGGAGGTTACCTTATATCTGAGTGAGGATATCCTCATGAAGAGTGGCTTGGTCGCAAACGGTTATAAGAGCAATGACCCTGTTGAGATTGTGATCGAGGGAGATGATGAGATCGATCTGTCCAAGTATCATGACTTCCATGTGGCGGCATGGTATGCAAAGGCCAAGATCAACAATAAAGCCGTGGATGCGGATGCGGACAAGTTCTTATACCAGTATTTTGAGATATCGGAAGAGGCTGCCAAGGCAGCAGCATATGATGAGGGACAGGGGAAATTTGTTGGCGCCAGGGCAAAAGGAATCTTGAAGGATATCAGCCGCGGAGAGGATGCGCCGGTATATTATTATGTTGCACCGCTTGCGGACGAAGCATATGCGGATGCGAGAACCTATCCGAAAAATATCCTGTACTGCGAGGCACCGGAGACCATTTCCTGTCTGAAAAAAGAAGACGGTGCTCTTACCGTATCCAAAAACATTGTCAGCTGGAGCATGTATCCGGATTTCTACGACAGCGGGGTGGTCTGTGATGTGGATGTAAGGATCTATGAGACCGATAAGGCTGCTGCGCCGGACGCAGCTTCCCTAGCGCAGGAGACGCCGTTTGACAGCTTGCGCGACAAGGCAGCCGACCGTTATATCGTGCGGCAGACAGCAGGCAAGGTATACGACTGGGATAACTATGACTACTATGCGCTTGTCCGTGTGAAAGACGAGAGTATGACGGATGAACTTCAGTTTAGTGAAGCTGTCTTGGCAAAGCTTAAGGCGCCGCTGCCGACGCCGAGGATCATGATCTATCTGCTGGGATATCGGGGAGATTTTATTCATCTGGATAACTATGAGGCATATGAAGGTCTCGGTGAAGATATCAGGATCTATGTCGAGTTGCAGGGCAGGGCAACGCCTTATATCATTGATGCCGCTGCAGCAGGCTGCGTCATAAAGGGGCATAATATTCCGCTCCCGTACAGCGTGGCGCGTGACAAACATAACGTGACGAACGGGACTACGACATCCTTGAGAGCATATGCGCAGGAATATGACGCCGATATCGATGCGGTGGTGAATGAGAGT
>JAGBQU010000315.1 GCA_017632755.1 Lachnospiraceae bacterium | reverse complement strand
GCGCGTGACAAACATCCTGTGACGAATGGATCTGTTTCAACCGTGGTTGCATATGCAAGGGAATATGATGCCGAAACCGGTGCAGTGGTGAATGAGAGTGCGGAAGAATATGCGAAGTCGGTCTATATGCCATCGGGCGGTGAGCCTGTACCGCATGGTACAACGATCGGACTTACAAATACCAGCTTCGCGGTGGATTCTGCCGATGATAGGGTGGACTTTAAGGCGGATGTAAGCTTCAACTGCACGCAGCAGTACCGGCCGAAGGTGGAACAGGGCTTTGGCGTCGCACTGATCGGTACACCCAATGCTGATCCGGATGGCAAGCCTGTCATACTCACGCGTACAGCAAACGATTATGTCACGATGATGGCGACGCAGACAAAGACAGTCGAACTGTCATTGCAGCTTGACGACTCACTGCACATCGCAGATTACAGTGATCTGTACGTTTATGTATGGCATGCGGATTTTGGCGCGGATGGAGGTGTGTCACAGGAGTTTGCGCTGACGCCTGAGGAGTTTGAAACATATAAGAGTAAAAAAGGTGTCATCGCTGATTATACCAATGGCCTGGCTGATCCGAAATATATATTCCTCAGACATCTCGGTGATGACACAAACAGAGGATTTAGCAGAGTGAAAGTACAATAGCAGGGGAAGAGGTATATGAGAATATACAAACGAAAGAGCAGGCATACGGATATAAGTCCAAACCGCGGTGCAGCCATGATCGTAGTGGTGTGTGTCATGGCTGTGGTGCTGATCCTTTCGCTTATGCTGCTTTTGGCGGCATATCAGATGTTCGCCACGGCCAACGATGAGGGAAGGGACGAGCTGTATTACCAGCAGGCAATGTCTTTCTTCGAAGTGATGCGGACGAAACTGGAGACGAAGGCTGCTCCGGGGGCGGGCACTCCGAATGATGAATTGATCGATCACATTGATGCGTTTATGCGGGGAGACAAGGATACGGAAACGCTCAAAGCGGATATGTCCGCATCCGGAGCAGTTTACGGAGGGATCACAATTGTCCTGGATCGGAAGTCTTCGCGCGGGAACCTCGTGTTAACCGTATCTGTGGATGACGGAAAGCAGACAATGGCGTCCTGCACCGGTAAATTTTTGGTAACGGAAGAAGCCGGCAGTTTAAAATACGAGTTCCGAGAATATTATTGAGGAGGTGAGCAGGGTGCATAAAAATCGAGATCGCGGTATGACCATGGTGGAAGTGGTGGTGGCCTTTACGGTGCTGGCGCTGATCATGGGGATCCTGTACAGTTGTATCCGGCTTGCTTCCAACCTGATGCGTGAGACCACCGATGTCGATCGAGACAATGAGAAATTCGGGTATGCGGTAACGGATTATTTCCGGGAAGGAAGTAATTATGTGCTCGGCACATCGGATCCGATCACGATATCGTTTCGTGAGGTGAGGGATGATGGCATGCCGGGAGATGATTTTGATATACAGGTATATCGGGCAAACCTTTCGTTTCAGATGATTTCGGGGGCGTACCAGGTAACGGCAGCGGATACGGGGCAAAAGGTGCGAAAGCTGTATCTGTTTTCCACCGGAAACCCCTGAGGAGTTTGACGGCGGATAGAGAGAAAACAGGGACAGGCCGATACCTTGGCTAAAGGAAAGGTCGGACCGTCCCGGAAGGCAAACAGGGAAAAGAGATGTTAAAGTTGGTAAAAAAGAAAGCGCGGCATTTCCAACCGAATAATCGCGGGGCAACCATGGTGGAACTGATCGTCACATTTGCTCTGGTTGCAGCGTTTCTGACAATGACGACCATGTGTGTCTCCCATGCCATTTTGTTTTATTACAGTGAGACAAAGACAATGCATGCGTACACGGTCGCCGATCTCGTTTTATCCGAGGTCAAGGATGAGATCCGTTCCATGCAAGGATCGGGTGAGGGGTTGAACGGATACGTGAAGCTCCGAAAGGAAGACGAACATGGGATGCTTGTGCCGGCTGCGGCGGCAGGAGGTGTATATGAGGGGACAACGATAGAATATGTGGCATCAAATATTAACGACGCCGCGACGGCTGTTCAGATTGATGCGGGCGGCTGCGGGGATGTACTGATCGGTGAGGATGGAAAAAAAGAGATCCTGATTGACGGAAGCCTTGTTTCAAATGCGGATCTTGCGCCAAATTATCTGACGATGCGATATTACAGCCGCTATCCCGAAAGCCGGATCATGGGGTACAAGAACCTGTTCATGGACACCATCGTGACCGGAACCTCCGCAGATGCTTCCGGAAAGTTTACGGGGCTGACGGCGCAGAAAGTTGTGTGGCATGCACAGGAAAAACTGCCGAGACAGTCCTATCAGGATTATACGGTTGCGCTGTTGTTTCAGGTGAAACCGGTTACGGATCCTGTGGGCAACCAGATGGTATATTCGGTGGATGTCACAGTCAGGGTAAGAGAAGGGGAAGAAATCGTCTGTGAAAAGAGGCGGAGAGTGGATCTGCAAAATACGGTTTATTACAAAAGCGGGAATACGCTCTACAGTGATGGACCGGAGGCGGATTCCTGACGAAAAAAATTGTGCAAAAAATTGTGCAATTCTGCTAAGTCCTCTTCACAAAAGCCAAATCTTATGCTATAATGTGCACATAGTTTAAATTTGAAACAATTTAAAAAACATACAAAAGGAGGATGAAAAGATGAAGAAAAGATGGGAGGAATTTAAAAAGGATCAAAAAGGCTTTACGCTTGTGGAGCTGATCATCGTGCTGGTGATCCTGGCGATCCTGGCTGCATTACTTGTACCGGCACTGCTCGGATACCTTGACAGGGCAAGAAACTCCAGGTATCTCGAGGAGGCGCGCTCCGTCTATACTGCGATCCAGGCGGTCAACGATGAGAATTATGCAAAGGCGGGAAGTCCTGTTGCACTGACAGGTGATGACCTTACCAATGTCAATAAGCTTGTCGATCCGACGGGTGTTACCAGCGGTACGATTACATACTTGACAGGTTCCGCTCATATGGAGTTTACAGTTTCTGCGATCGATGATCTGACATTTGTGTCACAGGACGGCAATACCATTACCATAGACATGAAAGCGGATGGAACATGGGATACGGACGGCATGACGATCACTGCGCCGACACCGTAAGTTATTTCTTGAGTAGTATGCCCTTCTCTGGCACAACGGAGAAGGGCATTCTTATGTACGTGAGTTGAGGATTGTTATGGGAGTCAGGGATCAGAACCATTATGATGTGGTAGGGACAACCGATCATTATCTGAGAAATCGCATATTGGGCTATGTTTTTGCGACAGTCATCGCCGCGGTGTGTGCGTGTGTGATCTTTGCCTGGCTTGGTATCAATTCGGGCGTGCGCGGCGCGATGCGTGAGGCGAAGGATGTGCGGATCGCTATGAAGATGAAAGCGGTGCAGCAGTACGGGTTGGGAAAAGCTTTGTTTCAGCCGGCTGCGCCGGGCGGTCTGGAGAGAAACATGGAGGAGCAGATTCTGGAACTGGCAGAGGCCGACGGTGAGATCGTATTGCAGGCATGGGATGAGGAGCATAATGAGCCGGCGGCGTTCTCGTATCAGAAGAATCGATATATCGTCCTGTTCCGGCAGGATGAAGACGGTTCGCCGATATGGGATGGCTATTATGCCCTGAAATTGTTGGAGTATCATTGAGATGTTTTTTTGCGGGAGGATGTCGTTATGCCTAATTTTAAATATAAGGCACAAAACGCGGAAGGGAAAAAAGTTACGGGTGTTTTAACTGCCGGAGATGAGCAGGATCTGCATGAACGCTTAAAGCAAAGGAACCTGATGCTCATAGAGGCAAAGAATCTGACGAAAACGGCGAATTATAAGCCCCTGAAAGCGAAGGCTCTCTCGGAATATGCCAGACAGATCGGAACCTTGATACGAGCCGGCGTTCCGCTGGTACGAAGTCTCCAGATGCTGGCGGAAGATGAGAGTGCCACAGCATATGAGCGAAAGATCTATCAGGAAGTGACCAGAGAGGTTACGCAGGGCGTACCGCTTTCTGCGGCAATGGAATCCATGAGAGGGGTATTCCCCCATCTGATCGTGAATATGTTCCGGGCAGCAGAATCAAGCGGCGGTCTGGATGAAACGGCGCTTCGCGTCGCAGATCAGTATATGAAGGAGGATCGGCTCAACGCAAAGGTAAAGAGTGCGACAACCTACCCGAAAATACTTGGCGGTCTGATCGTTTTGGTGATCGCGGTTATTTTCGGTTTTGTCATGCCGCAGTTTGAATCTCTGTTCTCATCCATGCCATCCCTGCCACTTCCGACCAGAGTGATGCTGGCCATCAGCGATTTTGTGAAGGGATATTGGTATGTACTCATCATAGCCGGATGTGTGTGTTTTCTGTTGGGATATTTTTTGAAAAAGATTCCGGCAGTCTGTTATGTGCTTGACAGCATACAGATACATATTCCGAAGATCGGAAAATTGTTTAAGATCATATATACGGCGAGATTTGCGCGAACGCTGAGTTCTTTGTACGGTGCGGGCATTCCGATCATTTCCTGTCTGGACATTGCGAGCAAGACGATCGGGAATCTGTATATCGAGCGGCAATTTAAGCGTGTGATCGCAAATACCATGGCAGGAGAAACCTTAAGCAGCTCCATAGGGAAAGTGGACGGCTTTGTCAAAAAGCTCGAGTCGTCGATCCGCGTCGGCGAGGAGTCGGGCGCTCTGGATACCATGCTGAATTCGTTCGCGGACAATATGGAGTTTGAATCAGAGAGAGCTGTGAATCAGATGGTGGCATATCTGGAGCCGGTCATGATCGTTGTGATGGCAGTGATCGTTGGATTTATCATGATCTCTGTGATCGTACCGATCTATCAGTCGTATCAGCAGATCGGAGCAAACTGAGGGGGAAGGACATGGGATTGACTGTTTATTTATCCAATACGGATATTGAAGTTGTGAGAGGGAATAGTACCGGAAAGGGCGTGACTGTCAGCCGTGTACACTCTATACAGATGCCGGAGGGCTGTTTTTTGAATGGTGTCATCACCGATCCCGAAGTGCTTGAGGCTGCGCTTTTAGGGATGTGGAAACGGCACCGCCTGCCGCGAAAAGGGATCAGGCTGGTGATCAATACGCCGCAGATATCTGTCCGTGTGCTTGATATGCCCATCATGTCGCGCAGCAAGGCGGACGTATATCTTGCACGTGAGTTTGAGGAGCGGAGCGGAGAACGCAAACGACTGCTTGGATTTTATGTGATCGGAACGGATCAGAAGACCAGAACGATGAAGGTGTGTACCGAGATCGCCGATGTGGAGTTTATCGCAAATTATGTGAATGTATTTGAGGGAGCGGGAATTGAGCTTAAAGAGATCAACAGCGGTATCGGGGTTTCGATCAATTTTTTAAAAAAACTGAAGTTTGCGCCGGATGTCGACAGTGTGGTCATGCTCCGTGACGGAATGACCGTGACGGCGATCTATCTTGTAAAAGGAGAATATTTTTACTCCACCACAGCCAGGATCTTTCACGATTCCGGAACGCTGGAGTTTGCGGCAGAGTTGTCCAATACCATCAGCCAGATCGTGCAGTTTTCCAAGTCGGAGAAAGTGGAAGGCACGATCTCGCATATCTATCTGGCAGGTATGACTGCGGATGATTCGCAGAACGTGGAACGTGCGATTTCCCTGAATCTGTCAGAACAGATGACGGTTCAAAATATCAAAACCATGAGCAGCGTCAGGTATCACAGTATGTTAAATTCCCTGGAAACGCTGTTTTATCCGACCGCCGGACTGATGACGCTGACTGATCATAGGAATTTGTTGAAAGCGTACGGAAAAGGCGACGCTGCAGGTCGCGATAAACAGGTGAAAGTGTTAAAGCTTGCCATTCCCTATATGCTTGTCTTTTTGTTGATGCTTGTGATCACGATCGCAAGAGCAGTGACCTATTCACACAAGCAGATAGAACTTCTCGGGCTGAATGCCTACAATACGAATCCGGATAATCTGGAAGGGGCTGCGAGGTACGATGAGGCGGCTGCGAAGGTTTCCGTGTATACCGATCATGTAAATGGTCTTCGCCTGCTAAGCAGGAACAAAGACAGTTATCCGCTTCCCACCTCTGAGATCAGACAGGTGATCGAATATGCAGTCAGAGGGCTGGGAGAAGTGACCATTGACAGCTATGATTCCGCAAAGGGGGTTATCGGTATCACCGCCAAATTCCGTGATGTGGAAATGGTCAATACATTCATCGACAGGTTGGACAGTGAGGACTGTTTTTATGAAGTGAACTACACCGGTTACTCCGAGATCAACAGCTCGGGGCAGTGGGTTGCCAATCTGGAATGCAGTCTGTCAGAGTTTGCGGGGAGGTGATCGGATGGGAATTACGGAGAGAGATAAAAAATTACTGTATGTGCTCGGCTTGATCGTGATCGTAGCTTTGTTCTTTGTGATCGGGATCAGACCCCTGAACCAGAGGATCAACAAATTGGAGAAAAAGATAGCTGAGGCGCAGGAACTGCATGATACGATCAAAATGAAACTGTTTCAGCTGGATATGCTAGAGACATTCCGGGTTACCTGCGAGGAAAAGGTGAGAGAGCTGTCCTCCGGGTATTACGAAAAAATGCTCCCTGCTGAGGTCGACCGCCTGATCACCGATCGTGCACTGCGCTATGGGCTGCGGGTCAACAATCTCAGGATCAATACGGCAAGAGAACCGGTAAATCTTCTTCCGTATGTAAATTCCGAGGCCTGGAAGGAAGAGAAGGAGGCACTTCTTGAAACCGAAGAGGCTCCGGCGGCTTCCGATGAGTCGGTGGAAGGGCTGGTAGATGTCGATGCGCTTGCTTCAATTCATGCGGACGATGGGATCTATGCGGTGACCGATACAACAGCCGCAGAAGTATATGCCACAACCATGGAACTGGATGTTGCGGGAGATGTGCAGCAGGAGCGCAGGCTTCTGGATGAATTGATCAAAAATGAATCCATGCGGGTGCTGTCGTATGAATGGACAGATATGACGAGCCTGCCTTATCAGTATGTGAATGGAGAACTCACTCATATCGGTGGGGAGAATGGAAGACGTTTGGTGGTACGCTTTGACCTGTATATGTATGACGGATCTGATTATGCGGCACTCACCGATCAATAATCGAGGCACTGCCTGCGCTGTGGCGTTGGCAGATGATGGTACAAAGCAAAAAAGGACAAGAGTGATGCTATGAAATTAAAAATTGGGGATATGGATTATCTAACCACATCGGAGACATTTGCAAGCGGGGCACAATCCGTCGCCGACGGCAGCGGATTTGACAACAATGCCATTCGGAAGCTGCGGCTCGGTGACACATTGATCGAGATGGGGTATATAACAATCGCGCAGCTCGGTGAGGCTCTGGCCTATCAAAAGGAGCACAAAGGAGAGCGTATCGGTGCGATTCTGATCGCATTGGGCTTTGTCACGGAGAAACAATTGATCGGCGCACTTGCTGAGAAACTGAATCTTCAGATGATTGATGTTTCGAATATCAAGGTTGATATTGAGGCTGTGGACATGATCCCGGAACAGCTTGCCACCAACTATGTCATGCTTCCCATCGGACTGGAAAATGATCATCTGCAACTGGTGGTCAACGATCCGCTTGATCTGTACGGAATTGAAGATATCAGGCAGACGACGGGAAAGACGATCGATCTGTTTATCTCGGAAGCGGCTCCCCTCAAAAACGCGATCAATTATTACTATGCGGAGATTGCGGCCAAAGAGGCGGTTACTGCGGCAAATAAGAATACAGAGGGCGGCGGAGTTGATGAGATGCTCATCGATACCTCCGATGCATCGGATGACACACCGATCATCAATCTGGTGAACAGTTTGCTGGATAAAGCGTATGCGGATAATGTATCGGATATCCATATCGAGCCGTTCGAGAGACAGACCATGGTCCGTATGCGTATCGACGGTGCGATGGTGGAATACGTGACATTACAGAAAAACATCCACGCGTCCCTCATTGCGCGTATCAAGATCATGGGTGAGATGGATATTGCCGAGCGAAGAGTTCCGCAGGACGGGCACTTCCGTGTAAGGATCAGGGATCAGATCGTAAACGTCCGTGTGTCTATGATCCCCACTACATTTGGTGAGAAAGCAGTACTTCGTATGCTTGCCAACAATTCCGCGATCGATCATCCTGATACCTTTGGCATGGACGAAGAAAATTATAAAAAGGTGCAGAGGATGCTTGGCTCCTTGAACGGGATTATTTATCTGACCGGTCCGACCGGTTCCGGAAAGTCCACCACTTTGTATATGATGCTGGCAGAACTTTCCAATCGACCGGTGAATATCTCAACCATTGAAGATCCGATCGAAA
This sequence comes from Lachnospiraceae bacterium, assembly GCA_017632755.1. The sequence goes on along the minus strand of JAGBQU010000315.1, from coordinate 150 downwards.
AAAATCTTCCAAAGCTCAATCAGATGCAGGTGCATCCGGTAGCAGGACTTACTTTTGAAGTAGGGCTCAGAGCTTTGCTTCGTCAGGATCCCGATATCATCATGGTGGGAGAGACCCGTGATACGGAGACCGCGTCCATATCCATCCGAG
>JAGBQU010000314.1 GCA_017632755.1 Lachnospiraceae bacterium | reverse complement strand
GCCGATGGCAAATTCCACCTTCAGGCTGGCTGCAGCCTCCATACCGAGTATATCACTGACCGCCTTCATCAGAACCAGTGTCGCCGTTCTGACATGCGTCTTGTGACCGGCTGCATCCCGGAAGGTGATAAACTCCAGTCTACAGTCCCGATATGCCTTTTTCATCAGCTCTGTCTGCTTGCCATTGACGTAGACAAGCGCGATGGGACTGTCATAACGATCCTGAAAATCCTCAGCGATCTTCTCGTAAGTCGTTCCCTCCTCATACTGTTTTATGCTCCCGCAAACTTCTACGTTTACCATATATTTCCCTCTCCTTCCCGGTTTTATACGATCTCAAACGGGCATCCTTGTCTGGCCCTGATGACCTCAACTTCATGCATCCTGCGCCTGAGATATTGCTCCATAAATGGAATAAATATTTTTTCTATACCGAAATGCCCCGCATCTATGATGGAAAGTCCCCGGAGCGTGGCATCCAGCCCATCGTGGTGATCGATATCCCCCGTGATGAGCACATCCACATCCGCTGCGATGGCATCCTCGATCATCGATTTGCCGGAGCCGGGCGATATGGCTACCCGCTTCACACTCTCGTCCAAATTTCCAAAGACCTTTACGGCCTCGATCCCGAACACCTGCTTTACATACTCCGCACACGCAAGCAACGTCATCTCATTCTCGAGTTCCCCGATGCGGCCAAATCCCTCTTTTGCGATCTCATCCTCATATGTGATCTGAAGGACCTCGCACCCTCTCAGGGACAATTCGTCGGCCGCGGCATCCGCCATACCCATCACATCAAAATTGGTGTGACAGGCATAATAACATATCTTCTGCTCAGCCAGCCTCAGTACTCTTCGTCCCACATAATCCTTTCCATTGATCTTTTTTATCCCCTTAAAGATCAGTGGATGGTGGGACAGTATCATATCCGCGCCGCGATGCACCGCCTGCTCGATCACCTCATCCGTCACATCGACGCAGACGAGGATTTTGTGGATCTCCCTCTCCTCATCGCCGATGAGAAGTCCGACATTATCCCAGCCGCTCGCAAAAGACAAAGGGGAGAGCTGCTCAAGCATTTCCATAATCTGTCTGCATTTCATTCGTATACCCCGCCAGTGCCTCCTCGATCAGCAGGCACTTTTCCTTAATATTTCCGGACTTCTCCGGGCTGTTTTTTTCGATCCGGCCGATAATCTCCCTGCACTTTTCCCTCTCCCGGCGCAGAAACAGCAACAGAATGCGATTTTTCTCTGCCAAAAGGCAAGGTCCGTACCATGCCTCTGCCTCGGACAGCGTTTTTCCGCCTTCCAAGGCCGCATCATCTTCCTCTGCCGGTTGTGCCCGCATCATCTGATAATATTTCCCGTCATCGATCACCATCTTTTCAGCGGTGATCACAAAATCGTTCTCATACAGGTATTTCCGCACGAGTCCGATCTCCGACTGTGGCTGCAGGATCAGTTCGCGTACGCCCTTTGCGAGCACATCGCCTTCCGACAAGATCCGGATCGTCAGCCTTCCGCCCATACCCGCGCAGATCACGGTATCCGCCTCTCCGCTCTCGAGCATTTTCAGGCCGTCGGAACGACGCGTCTCTATGTAAGCCGCCAGCCCCTCTCTCTCCACATTCTGCCTTGCACTCGCTAAAGGACCGGCATTGATATCCATTGCGATCGCATGCGTTGCGATCCCGTTTCTCACCAGATAGATGGAAACATAACCGTGATCACAGCCGACATCAGCCACGCGACTTTCGGGTGTCACCATTTCCGCCACAGATTTCAGCCGTATTGATAATTCCATGATCCCGTACTACTCCAGATAATCCTTTAACTTGCGGCTTCTGCTCGGATGGCGCAGTTTGCGCAGAGCCTTTGCCTCGATCTGTCTGATACGCTCACGTGTGACATCAAACTCCTTGCCAACCTCCTCGAGCGTGCGTGCTCTTCCGTCATCCAGTCCGAAGCGAAGCTTTAACACCTTCTGTTCACGCTCTGTCAACGTGCCGAGCACTTCTCCCAGCTGCTCGCGAAGCAGTGTAAATGCCGCTGCATCTGCCGGTACAGGCACATTGTCATCCTGGATAAAATCGCCCAGATGCGAATCCTCCTCCTCGCCGATCGGTGTCTCAAGGGATACCGGCTCCTGCGATATCTTGAGGATCTCACGCACGCGGTCCTCCGGCATATTGATCTCTTTTGCGATCTCCTCGGGGGTAGGTTCTCTGCCGAGTTCCTGCAAAAGCTGTCTGCTGACACGGATCAGTTTGTTGATCGTCTCCACCATATGAACGGGAATTCGAATGGTACGTGCCTGATCGGCGATCGCTCTCGTGATCGCCTGACGGATCCACCATGTCGCATATGTGGAGAATTTATAACCTTTGCGATAGTCGAATTTTTCCACGGCCTTGATAAGACCCAGATTTCCCTCCTGGATCAGATCCAGGAACAGCATTCCACGTCCCACATATCTTTTTGCAATGCTGACCACGAGACGGAGGTTTGCCTCCGCAAGACGCTTTTTCGCCTCCTGATCGCCCATCTCCATCCTCTTTGCCAGCTCGATCTCCTCGTCGGCAGACAACAGGGGCACCTTACCGATTTCCTTCAGATACATCCTGACGGGATCTTCAATGCTGATCCCATCCGGAACGGACAGGTCGATATGCTCGACATCCACCTCGTCCTCCTCGGAAAGAAGCACTTCCTCATCCGGTTCGTCATCCTCCGTGATACGAAGGACATCAATCCCGCTCTGATCCAGTGTCTCCAGGATCTTCTCGAACTGTTCTTCCTCCAATGCCAGATCAGAAAAAAAGTCGCTGATTTCCTGATATTCCAAGACATTTTTCTTTTTCTTCGCAACGTCAAGGAGCAGCTTTAATTTCTCCTCAAACTTTGCCTGTGTGTT
>JAGBQU010000313.1 GCA_017632755.1 Lachnospiraceae bacterium | reverse complement strand
CTTTTAAAACGGTGTATTTTGATACGATTGACGATGCATTTGCGGCAGCCGAGTATGATATCCTGTCTGAGCTGTCCGATGAAGAAAAGGCAAACTATTTCGATTCGTCGTATCCGGTGCTCGTCCTTTTAAAGGATGTGACATTGGATCATCAGGTGACACTTTCCGAAACGGTAAGTCTTGACCTGAATGGTCATGCATTTACCCTTACATCTGACGGAACGATCAAGGCGGGAAAAGAATATCTCGAGATCGATCTCGGTGGAGAGATCCCGGGGTCGTTTTCTACTGCCGGCAATATAGAAGTCGCTTTAGGAACATGGACGGCGGATACCGTCAATATAACCGGAGGTAAGATGTCCGGCGGCTTTGGTGTAGACGGCGGTACGGTCAATATCAGCGGTGGAGAGGTCGATTTTAAAGGCTGGATGATCAACAATGGTGGCGATGCGGACATCGCAGTCACCATATCAAAAAACGCCAAAATCAGCAATCTGAGTTTTGTTGTCTATATGGATGATGCGGGGAATCTGCAGGATGGTACTTACGACATTCACCTTACGATAAACGGCGGATATTTTGATGTGGATCCGGCAACTTATAAGACAGATACGAGCGGATGCAACCAGAACTATACGGATCAGAGCAAGTTCATCACATATGATGTGAGCAAGGTTGAACAGTACACTCCGAACAATCCGCAGGCAGATTGGGATGCGGATGCGTCTATATATACATATCGAATCAAAGATGACAGTGCGCCTTCGGTCTGCGCACATGCCAATACCGAGATCCGAAATGCCAAAGCGGCAACCTGTAATGAAGCCGGGTTCACAGGCGATACCTATTGTAAGGATTGCAATCAATGCGTGAAGGCAGGTACAGCGATCAATGCCTTCGGACATGATTATGATGCGCCTTCCTATGTATGGAGCAAAGACGGCAGGACGTGTACGGCAACCGCGGTTTGTAAACGTACGGGATGTGCGGCGGCTGCACAGGGACATACACTTACCGAGACGGTAAACGCAACAGGAAAAGAAGGCAAGAAGGGCGTGACAACCTACACTGCTGCATTTACCAAGGCTCCTTTCAAGACACAGACAAAAGATGTGGAAGAGGGTGGAACTTCCGGAACGGGAGAAGCAAAGGCTGACAGTGTAGTTACGGATCCTGCCGGAAAGGCCGCATACACGGTTACTTCGGCGGAGAAAAATACGGTTGCATATAAGGAAAATAAGACGACCGGTAAGAAGGTAAAGGTTCCTGCCAGTGTTAAGATCGGCGGCAAGTCCTATAAGGTTACTTCCATTGCACCGGGAGCATTTAAGGGAAATAAGAAGATCACCGGTGTGACGATCGGCACAAATGTCACGTCACTTGGCGACAACGCATTTTCCGGCTGTACAAAGCTCACCTCTTTGGTGCTTCCAAAGAGCGTTACAAAGATCGGCAAGAACACATTTAACGGATGTAAGAAACTGGGGACGATCACAATTAAGAGCACCAAGCTGACGACAAAGACCATCAGCAAGGGTGCATTTAAAGGCATTTCCAAAAAGACCGTGATCAAGGTACCTAAGAGTAAGAAGACTGCATACACAAAACTGTTCAGGCAAAAAGGTCTTGACAAAAAGGTTCAGATAAAGGGTATTTAAGGATGAGATCCCAATGATAAGATCGATAAAATCCCTCTTGACACATCTTTAAAGCATGTGTTATGATACAACAGTATGCCGCATAAGGAGGTAGAAGTGCGTCGAAAGATGCCACCGAACTTAGCGAGTAAATGTATAGGAGGTGCCCTATGTACGCAATTATTGCAACAGGTGGAAAGCAGTATAAGGTTTCAGAAGGAGATGTTGTCAGAGTGGAGAAACTCGACGTTGAGACCGGAAGTGCTGTGACATTTGACCAGGTTCTTGCAGTAAGTGATAACGGACTTAAGGTTGGCGATGCTGTTAAGAACGCAACCGTTTCCGGTACCGTAACCGATCAGGCAAAAGGCAAAAAAGTGATCGTTTACAAGTATAAGAGAAAAACCTGCTATCACAAGAAAAATGGTCATAGACAAGCATACACAGAAGTAAAAATTGACAAGATCAATGCTTAATGTGTACAATTTGTAGGATTTTTCAATGACTACAATTACGATTTTCAGAGATCAGAACAAGGATTGCATCGGATTTGAGATGAAGGGACATGCCGGATATGGTGTGTCGGGCAATGATATTGTTTGTGCAGCCATCTCTGTTCTTGCGATCAATACGCAAAATTCGATCGAGCGTTTTACCTCGGATCGTTTTGCACGCGAGATTGATGAGCAGGAGGGATATATGTACTTTATGCTGGAGAAGGATCCGGGCAGTGAGGCAAAGCTCCTTCTCAATTCCATGGTTCTCGGACTGACTCAGATTGAACAGCAGTTTGGTTCATCCAGACGCTGTGCATTTCAGAAGAAATATTTAAAACTAAAATTCAAGGAGGTATAGTGCGATGTTAAGATTGAACCTTCAATTCTTCGCTCACAAAAAGGGTGTTGGTTCTACAAAGAACGGTAGAGACTCAGAATCCAAGAGATTAGGTGCGAAGCGTGCCGATGGACAATTCGTAAAAGCCGGCAATATTTTATACAGACAGCGTGGAACAAAGATCCATCCGGGTGTGAATGTGGGTCGCGGTGGCGATGATACATTATTTGCTCTGGTAGATGGTGTTCTCAGGTTTGAAAGAAAAGGAAGAGACAAAAAGCAGGCTTCCGTTTATCCGGTAGAACAGTAATCATACGAATGTATTTTGGGGCTTCAAACGGTTGTTTGAAGCTCTTATATTTTATTTGCAGAGGGAACGGCAACGCGTATTTGAATGTGTGACGCCCTCGCCTGACGGCGGGATCTCGCCCGCCATATCAAGGAAAGGATTGGGCTATGTTTGCAGACAGAGCAAAAATATTAATACGAAGCGGAAAAGGCGGAGACGGACACATCTCGTTTCGCAGGGAAAAATATGTTCCAAATGGCGGACCGGATGGTGGGGACGGCGGAAAAGGCGGCAACGTGATCTTTACGGTGGACGATGGACTCAATACGCTGACTGATTTCAGGCATATCCGAAAGTACAGCGCGGGTGATGGTGAACCGGGCGGAAAGCGGAATTGCCGGGGCAAGGACGGAGAAGATATCGTGGTAAAGGTTCCCGCAGGCACGGTGATCAAGGATGTCGAAAGCGGCAGGGTCATCGCCGATATGTCGGGAGAAAACCGTACACAGGTGATCCTGACGGGAGGCAGAGGCGGAAACGGCAACCAGCATTATGCGACAAGTACGATGCAGGCGCCCAAGTATGCGCAGCCCGGTCAGCCTGCAAAGGAGCTTGAGGTGAATCTGGAGCTCAAGGTTATTGCCGATGTTGGGCTTGTGGGATTCCCGAATGTGGGAAAATCTACGTTCCTTTCGCGTGTGACCAATGCCAGACCCAAGATCGCTAACTATCATTTTACAACGCTTAGCCCCAATCTCGGTGTTGTGGATCTGGAAGATGCTGCCGGATTTGTCATCGCGGACATTCCGGGTCTGATCGAGGGTGCAAGTGAGGGTGTTGGCCTTGGACATGAGTTTTTGCGCCATATAGAGCGGACGAAGCTCATCATTCACATTGTCGATGCCGCCGGTACGGAGGGACGAGACCCGATCGAAGACATCTATGCGATCAACAAGGAACTGGAGAGCTATAATGAAGAGATCGCGCACAGACCGCAGGTGATCGCTGCCAACAAGATCGATGCCATTTACCGCGAAGCGGATGATGCGCCTGACCCTGTCGCACGCCTGAAAAACGAATTCGAGCCAAAGGGCTACAAGGTGATCCCTATTTCGGCAGTCACGGGAGAAGGTGTGAAGGAACTTCTCTATGAGGTGTCCCAGATGCTTTCCGAACTGGACGATATGCCGGTCATCTTCGAACAGGAATACGATCCGGATACCTATGCACTCATGACCAATGGAAGTTATACCGTGACATACGACGAGAAAGAGCATGAGTATGTGGTGGAGGGCGAGCGGATCGCCAAGATGCTCGGTTACACGAACCTGGAGTCGGAAAAGGGCTTTGCTTTTTTCCAGAATTT
>JAGBQU010000312.1 GCA_017632755.1 Lachnospiraceae bacterium | reverse complement strand
GGGGAGATCTCCACCGGATGATCCATCAGGAAGGTCGGCTGAATCAGATGCTCCTCCACAAAGGTCTCAAAGAACAGATTGAGGATGTCGCCCTTTTTGTGCCTGTCTTCAAATTCCACACCCTTTTCTTTGGCAATGGCTCTTGCCTCCTCAAGCGTGTGGATCTCGTTAAAGTCAACGCCGGCATATTTCTTAACGGCATCCACCATGGTGATACGCTCAAACGGCTTACCAAGATCCATTTCAATGCCCTTGTAGGTGATCTTTGTCGTGCCGAGCACGTCCTGTGCCACATGGCGGTACAGATTCTCGGTCAGATCCATCATGCCTTCATAGTCGGTATATGCCTGATAGAGTTCCATCAGTGTGAACTCCGGATTATGTCTGGTATCGAGTCCCTCGTTGCGGAACACACGACCGATCTCATAGACTCTCTCGAGTCCGCCGACGATCAGTCTCTTTAAGTAGAGCTCTAATGAAATACGGAGCTTCAGATCTTCATCGAGCGCGTTGAAATGCGTCTCAAACGGTCTTGCAGCCGCACCGCCTGCGTTGGATACGAGCATCGGTGTCTCCACCTCCATAAAGCCCTGTCCGTCCAGATATTTGCGGATGCTGCTGATGATCTTGGAACGTTTGATAAAAGTATCTTTTACTTCTGTATTCATGATCAGATCCACATATCTCTGGCGATAGCGGATGTCTGTATTGGTCAGTCCGTGGAACTTCTCGGGCAGGATCTGCAGGCTCTTGGAAAGGAGTGTCACCTCTGCGGCATGGATGGAGATCTCGCCGGTCTTGGTGCGGAACACCTCTCCCTTGATGCCGACGATGTCGCCCACATCATATTTTTTAAAATCGGCATAGGATTCCTCGCCGATCGAATCCCTTGCAACGTAGGACTGGATATTTCCCTTTAAATCCTGCACATTGCAAAAAGAAGCTTTTCCCATCACACGCTTGGACATCACACGTCCGGCGATGGAAACGATCTGTCCTTCCATCGTATCAAACTGATCCTTGATATCCTGGCTGTGCGCAGTCACATCATATTTCATGATCTCAAAAGGATTCTTGCCCGCCTCCTGCAGATTTGCAAGCTTTTCGCGGCGAACCTTTAAGAGCTGGTTTAAATCCGGCTCCTGTGCCTTTTGATTCTTATTGTTTTGTTGATTCCTTGCATTCTCTGACATGTATCTTCTCCTAAATGGTATGCGTTAGTTGGAACGCTGGATTTCCAGAACTCTGTACTGCAGTACGCCCACGGGTGTCTCGGTGCTGACTACATCGCCCATCTTTGCCCCGATCAGCGCTCTGCCGAGCGGAGACTCGTTGGAGATCTTTCCCTTTAAGCTGTTGGCCTCTGTGGAACCGACGATCTTGAATGTCATCTCCTCAGCTTCCTCGAGATCTAAAATGGTCACCTTACATCCGATATTGATCTTATCAAGATCGACCTCGTCCTCGACAACGACCTCTGCATTCTTGAGGATCTTCTCGAGTTCCTCGATCCTGGCCTCGATATCTCTCTGCTCATCCTTGGCTGCATCGTACTCAGCATTCTCGGAAAGGTCGCCCTGCTCTCTGGCTTCCTTGATCTTTTGCGCAACCTCTTTTCTCTTTACGACCTTTAACTCGTGTAACTCATCCTCATATTTCTTCAGACCTTCGTAGGTTAAAATATTTTTCTTCTCTGCCATTTCAAACACCTTTCTCTTTCATACCATTCCTGATACGATCATGGTCTAATCGTTCGCTAACGCCCATTATACCTACTCTTATCGGTACTGTCAAGAATTTATCCTGCGCAAAAGCGCGTAAATACGCGCAAAAATGATCCTTTCTATGATAATCCACCCATCCAGTATCTCATCGTGGAAAAATAGTAGACATCCCTGCGCTTTCGGATCTCTTCCTCGAGTGTCTCGTGCTCAAAACCCGCAAAGTACAGACAGCCGCTCCTTAGCATGTCGGCCGTAAGGATCTGCTCACGGCTTAGGTCAATGACGATATCCGCATCCGCCACGTGCACAATCTGCGTCGTAAAGGCGATCGCCAGCCCGCTCTTTGCATATACCCTGTGCGCATAGTCCTCATAGGGCAGCCGGTTCTCCGTCATCAGCTGCAGGTAATTGATGCCGTCGCAATAGGGATAGAGCAGCTCCCCGACCGGGATCTCCTCGTTTACGATCACAAAGACCTGCGTCTGCTTGCGAAAGACGCATTCTTTTTCCAGAAAGCGTGCAAGCGCCAGCTCTGCCAGAACCGGCGGCAGCTCGTCGGAAAGCCAGAGCTCGGAGCCGAGCATCTTTTCTTCCGAAAAAGCATGCATGACGGCCTTTGAGCAAAAGGCGGGATAGCATGAGATGTTCTGGCAGGTGAGCAGCGCATCCCACAGACTGTTTTGTATCTTTCTGAGATAGAGGAAATGTAAAAATCTCCTGAGCGGGCGAATGCGCTTACCCGTTGTGCTCTTTGTCTGCCGCTTTGCAAAGAGCCGCTTTCGCCCCGGAGTCTCTGCCGTCGTTTCTTCCTCCGCCTCAAGGGGGAGATACACGCAAAAGATCTCCTGTCCCATAAAGGTCCGGCGTCTTTGCCTGGGTCCTCCTATGATAAAACGCAAAAAACCACCGACTGAGCCGATGGTTTGTTTTTCTTCACTGACATACACGATCGCTTCTCTATCCATAAATCCTCTCTGTGTGCCACGCTCCGTCTGCGGATGGGCACTCTCTCCGGCACTTTATAAAGTGTATGTCCATTGGAGCCAGATTATGCATGATATGATCGCGGTTTGGTCCGGGATCGCTTTTGGTTCGGATCTCTCAGATCTCACGGATAAACTGCAGGAGTACATCGATGCTCTCGATCTCGTTGACCGCCTTGCGCAGTCCTGCGCTATGGGGCAGCCCTGCCGTGTACCATGCCACATGCTTTCGCATCTCACGCACTGCCGTATATTCGCCCTTATACTGCAGCTGGAGCTGCACATGGCGCAACATGAGTGCCTTGATCTCCTCACGGGTGGGCGCTGCCGTCTGTTCTCCTGTCTCTAAATAGGTGCGTATCCTGCGAAACAAAAAGGGATTGCCTCTCACACCTCTGCCGATCATGATACCGTCACAGCGGGTCCGGGCAAACATCTGCTCGGCCTGCTCGGGCGTCGCAACATCCCCGTTTCCGATCACCGGTATGGAGAGTGCATCCTTCACCTTGGCGATGATATCCCAGTCTGCGTTGCCGGAATAGTACTGCTGCCTCGTGCGTCCATGTACCGCCACCGCGGCTGCGCCGCTCTCCTGCGCCACTCTGGCGATCTCAACCGCATTCACATGTTCTTCGTCAAAGCCCTTGCGGATCTTGACGGTGACGGGTTTTTTGATCGCATCCGCGACGCTCTGTATGATCTTCCCTGCCAGGACCGGATCTTTCATAAGGGCAGACCCTTCCCCATTGTTGACTACGTTCGGAACGGGACATCCCATATTGATATCCAGTATGGCAAACGGTCGATCCTCGATCCGTTTGGCCATCTCTCCCATAATGGCAGGGTCTGACCCAAACAGCTGCAAAGACACCGGCCTCTCATCGGGATGGATCTCCAGAAGGCTCTCTGTATTTTTATTGTTGTAATAGATGGCCTTGGCACTCACCATCTCCATGCATACCATCCCCGCGCCCTGCTCTTTGCAGAGCAGACGAAATGGCAGGTCTGTTACACCTGCCATCGGAGCCAATATGATGGGACTGTCCAAAGTCACATTTCCGATCTTTAGTTTCTGCATGTAGCGGTCATCACTTTCTGTTCTTTTGATAGATATACAACAGTCCTTCCAAGGTGAGCGTGCTGTCATAGACATCAATCATATCCGTCTCATCGGCGATGACGCGTCCCAGACCGCCCGTTGCCACGACCTTCAGATTTGAGATGCCGGTCTCCTTTTTGACCTGCGTGATGATGTACTCGGTCTGTCCGATCTGACCGTATACGAGGCCGGCCTGCATACTGCTGACAGTCTCTCTGGCGAGAATGGAATCCGGCTTGCGGATCTCGATCTCAGGCAGCTTGGCGGTATCCTCCCAAAGTGCTTTGGCGGAGATACCGATACCGGGAGCCGTGATACCGACGCCAAAACAACCGTCCTCCGTCACGAGATCATAGGTGGTCGCAGTACCGAAATCGAGAACGAGAACAGGGCCGCCGTACTTTTCATAAGCGCCCACGACATCGACGATACGGTCCGGGCCGATCTCCTTTGGATTGTCATTGGTAATGCGGATCCCCGTCTTGGTCCCGGGCCCCACAATAAGAGGCGTCACATGCAGATAGCGCACGAGTGCGCCGTTTAACGCATGCATGACATTGGGCACAACGCTCGCGATGATGGCACCTGTGATATCCTCTGCCTTGATCTGATTCATAGTCAGCATACCGGTGAGCATGATGCCATACTCATCCGAGGTACGCTTGCTCTTGGTCGTGATGCGGAAGGTCGTGAGCAATTCCTTCTCCTTGTACACTCCACAGGTAATATTCGTATTTCCTACATCCACTACTAAAATCATAGACTGTCCGCCTCCTTATTCCTCTTAATCCTCAAATTTTTCGCCCTTGACGAAAACCTTGTAAAACATCCTCAGCGATTCAAACAGCTCCTGCCTCTTTTTGCGGATCTCTCCGACCAAAAGGCCGCTGCTGATCTCATCGTACAAAAGATCCTCCTCATACGCCTCGGTGTTTAGGAGCACTTCTCCATCCGGATCAAAGGAGATGGTAAAGACCCCTCCTACCTCCTCGGTCAAGAGCACACAGATGATGTGAAGCTCCTCCTTGATCGAATCCGGGATCCGATCGAATTCCTTGTTAAAATAATATTTCTTTTCATATGCATTTGCACCGCAAATGACTGTCGTTTTATTTTCCATAGTTTTACGTCCATCTTATGATTGTCC
>JAGBQU010000311.1 GCA_017632755.1 Lachnospiraceae bacterium | reverse complement strand
TAAAAAAGCATCTTTGTCAAGTCCGTTGTTTTTGTTATTGTTATTGTTTGCCGATTGTGCGGACTGCGTCACACTGGTCTGCTGGAGTTGTCCGTCAATCATCTGCGCCATATATGCCATACTCTCTCTCCTCTCCGGTTAAGCCATGTAATTCAGATTACCACCGCTGAGTCTCATCATATCGAGTTCCACCTGTTCCGCTTCTGTGAGTACATCCTCATCCAGTTCCCCTTCCGGATCCGTCAGGTTCCATCTGCGGGGTGCGGATTGTTTGGAATTCTCCTCATTTTGCCTATTCTGCTGATTCTCATCCAGGTTTCTCTCAAACTCATGACTGGCTACCGTGACTTCAACTGCCTCGATCTTGACTCCCTGACTCTCAAGGCGTTCCTTCAACTGCACCGCCTGCACTTCGATCGCCTGTTTCACGATTTCATTTTCTGCTGCGATCTGTGCCGTGACTGCACCGTTTCTGGACATGATATTGATATGAACCTGTCCGAGATTTGCCGGGGTGAGCTGGATCTCCATCTGCTTGACATCCGGTGTCACATTGGTTCGCACATAGTCGCCGATCTGGCGCATGATCTCATTTATATCTGCCCGCTGCGCGAATTCACTTTTTGCCTCCACAGTCGCCACATCCGGTTCAAACTGTGAACTGCTCTGAAATATCTGCGTCTCCCTGCCCATATCGGATGCATCATGGCTGTCATTTTCACGTTTCAACTCACCTTTTTCCACGTGACGCTCCGGGATCACCTCTCTGCTCACATCATCTCGCACCGGTTTCTGTAACTGTCTGTGCTCGCTCGTTGTCTCATCCGCGTCCTCCACCGGCTTGGCATCATCTGCTTCCGGATCCGGCATCTGCATCTGAACCTGCAGTTGCTCCTGCGCCGGCTCCTGTACCGGTTCCGTCTGGTCAAAGGCATTGCTGTCCGCCTTCTCGGTCAGAACATCCGAAAAAACAGGTATAAGCTCCTGCTCATTCCCTGAGATATCCGTCTGATGAAGCAAAGGTGCAAGCTCTTCAACCGGCACTCCCAGTTCCTGTGAAAGGGTGTCAAACATTTCTCCGAGTTTGTCATTCAGAGCCGAAAAGTTCTCAAAAAGCGCACCGTCCGTCACAATCTGCATGCCATCCTGCAATCCCAGTACTTCCGACATAAGTGCCGATACCTGATTGGAACCTGCAAGATCAAATACTCCAAGATCCAAAAGCTCCATCGCAGCTTCCACTTCCTCGATTGTGACATCAAGTTCCTCTGCGATCTCTTCGATGATCTCACGTCCGGTCTCCTGTACCGTCTGCATCTGCTCCGATGTAATGTCCTCATCGCTCTGCACGGTCTGATCTTCCATGTTTTTGATCCGCTTTTTTCCGGCATCATTGCCCTTCAGATCTTTTCCCTGATAGGTCGTCTGTTTGTCGCCGGGTGTCTGCTTTAAATCCGGCGTTTGCTTTTCGGGCTTGGCAAGCAGATCCATCGTCTCCTGGAAGCCGCCCGACTTGTTCTGGTTTGCAACATCAAGCCCCGTCGACTTTCCCGATACCATCTGCGCATTGCCCACTGCACTGCCTACAGGTATACTTGTCATCCTCTCTCTCCTTTCTTCTTTTTGTGAAGTACCTCGCATCCGTCTGTACGAATCATCGATGTACCTTCGGCGAAAAGTAAAAAAGTAACAATCCACCTGCAATATATATCGGCCAAAGCCGCTCTATCCTTAACTGTCCGGATTCATTATTTTGGTCAGGCGCGCTGCGACATCCGGATCCATAACACCCAGGATCTTTCCACGGGAATCCGGCTCCATCAGATTCAATATCTTGGCAGCAAGCGCCAGATCATCCGTCATCGCCTCAAAGATAGCGGCCGCTTCCTTCGGTTTCATCTCCGAATATGCCTGCGCATAATTTTTGACCTTCTCCTCCACTTCCTCTTGCTGTACAACCTCTTTATAGAGATATTCAGCCGTCGTGGGATCCATTTCTTCGTAGTATTTGCGGTATTCCTCTGCACCCGGTCCCTTTTCGGAGTAGATAACCTCCTCATAGAACTCCGTTTTAATGCGCTGGAATTCCACCTGATTCTTCTCAAACGTCTTTAATCTCTCGATCTCCGCGCGAAGAGCAGCTACCTCCTCATCGCTTGCAGCACTTCCGGAATGCGCCTGCTCAAGCTGCAGTTCCAGCAATTTGATCTGATCCACCGCTTCCTTCAGGCTCCGGTACCCCATATAGTCTGTCTCCTCACCGGTATCGGTTGTCACAGAGTCCGGCAATATCCGGTTAATGACCGGAACATCCTTTAAGACAGGGGCAAGTACGCCCGATCCAAAGCCTCCAACGTCCGTCTTGATCAGAAGCGCAAGAATGACAAGCCAGATCAGAATGATGACAAGGGTCACCAAAATAACCGACACCGAACTCCCCTCCGTGTCATCCTCGATCTCGGACTCCTGCTTGGCAAGTTCCTTTGCCCTGCTCTTAGCATCTTTCTTAGCCTGCTTCTGCTCCTGTTTTAATCTCTTTTTTTCGTCCTTGATCCGTTTGCGCTCGGCACTCGGATCCAGCATTTCTTCATCCACGATTTCACCTGCTTCCGTTTTGCTTTTTCCCGTATGTATAGCTGACCAGCTCGTCCACTTCCTTGCTCTCCTGCGCATTGACCTCCGCGCGGAACTGTTCAAACGCATTCTCTTTCATTTTTTCATGCGTCTTTCGATCCTGCATGAGTTCGAGCATCGCCAGTCTCTTTGTCTCCAGCTTTCTCTGTGCATTCATAACACACGCCGTCTGTTGCTTGATCCGTTCATCCGTATAAGATATATTGCTTTTCCAAAAATCGATGTCATTGATCGAGAGGGGCACCTTCTCATATTCGCCCCGCAGACTGTCCTCACAGTTTCTCTTTTTGAATACAAGCCCACTGAGTTTCTCCTGCTCCGCGAGCAGCTCGGCATT
>JAGBQU010000310.1 GCA_017632755.1 Lachnospiraceae bacterium | reverse complement strand
TGCGTATACTATAATGCACTACAACAACCTAATCAAAGAAAGCAGGCGTTACTATTCTACTACTAATCATCTCACTGGGCGTGGCGGTTTTGATGGATATCAGAACCGATAAGGTTCGAAACGGATGGGTCGCAGTGATCTTTCTGCTATCTGTCGTTTTACGCTTTAGGGAGAAAGGGTTTGTCGGATTGGGCATAGGATTTACTCATATGCTCCTCGCGTTTCTTGTGTTGCTCCCCATCTTTGCATTTCGTGCACTGGGAGCTGCCGATATCAAGATCCTTCTCTCACTTTCCGTTTTATTTCCCATTCAGGATATGTTGATTTTGTTTTTGATCTCATTGGTGATCGGTGCCGTCATCGGCATTGTGCGTTACCATCTCATTTCAAATTTCGGGCGGATTGCCGCCAGATCAAAGTTTCATTACATTCATTTTACAATTCCCATTTTTATCAGTGTTGTGCTCTATGAGTACGGAGGTCTGCATGAGTTATTATCTGGCAATCTGTGACAGCCATCGGCAGTATGTGTCGAAGCTGGCAGAATATTTCAATTTCAAAAAGACGGTTCCCTTTCAGATCCTGGCATTTAACGATGTGCAAAAGCTGATGGAGTATCCGGGGCAGATCGAGCTTTTGCTCGTTTCCGAGGAACTTTATGAGGTGTGCAGCGGACGACCCGGGACGCAGCACATCATCGTACTGAGCGAGAGCGGGATCGAGCGGTTTGCGGGAAGGCACTTTGTGTATAAATATCAGCCGGCAGGCCGGATCATGAGAGAGGTATTTCGCATATATGGTGAGATTGGCGACCCGTCCATGCTTACGATGGGGGGAAGATCCATCGAGATGATCGGTGTATACTCCCCGGTGAAGAGATGCCTGCAGACATCCTTTGCGCTGACGCTCGGTCAGATGATCGGTGCAAAGAAAAAGTGCCTGTATCTGAATTTTGAACCGTTTTCCGGATTTTCGCAGCTGATGCAAAAAAAGCAGGAACAGGATTTTATGGATCTGATGTATTTTTTGGGAAGCAGCATTGAGACGTTTGTATACAAGCTGCAGGGCATGGTGGAAAGCCTCGGGGATCTGGACTATATCCCGCCGGCACTCTCATTTATGGATTTTGCGCAGATCGGTGGTGAGCAAGTGCGCCGGCTGTTGGAGCAGATCGCTCTGAGGACGGATTACGAGGTTGTGATCCTGGATCTGTCGGACAATCTCAGCTTTTTGTTTGAGCTGCTGATGAGCTGTGACAGGATCTATACCATCACGCGCGACGACAGCCTTGCGCAGGCAAAGCTGGAACAATACCGGCAGCTTCTTGCCTACACGCAAAAGGAGGAGATCCTTTCCCACACACGGTTTGTAAGTTTTCCCCTCTTTGAGAATATACCTGCGTCGTGGGAGGAACTGCCGCACAGTATGCTGGCGGAATATATCAGGGCGGAGATATGGGAGGAGAAGGATGAGGGATGAAAAAAACATGTGCAGATACGAGGATGCAAAAGAGAATATCCGCAGGCATCTGATGGGACGCATTGATCTCTCAAGAGAAATGAAGGATGAGGAGATCCGGCGGCTTATCGATGAGGAGATCGTGCTGGTGGGCCGGTACGGATATCTCTCCCTCATGGAAAAAAACCGCCTCGGAAAAGAGCTTTTTTATGCCATCCGCAAGCTCGATATCCTTCAGGAACT
>JAGBQU010000309.1 GCA_017632755.1 Lachnospiraceae bacterium | reverse complement strand
TGATGATATTTATCAAATGACCTTGCTTGCATTTATGGAAATGGATAACGTAGACCGGAAGAAAAAGGTTAAGCAACTTCAAGACTGTATACAGCAGAAAAAGTAAAAAAGAGGTCGAAATGAGAAACTTTATTTCCGAAGACGATATCGAACAGGCGATCCTGCAAAAAGTGCAGGCGGAGCCATTCTGCTATGATATTATTCGTTGCGACGCGGCGCCGGACAAGCGGGAGTATCTGCCTGATGGGACAGGGAGAGGCAACAAGAAACAATGTGTGCTCCCACAGGTGCTGAGGGATGCTTTGACTCGCTTGAATCCCGGGATCCCGCAGGAGAAGCTGGAGGAGATCGCAATGGATCTCTGCCGTGATCACTCCGCTACGGATATGACGGCTACCAACTATAAGTATTATAACCAGATCCGTAATGGCATCAAGATCACACTGAGACGAGACGGGAAAGAGGATTTCGATTTCGTGAGGTTAGTAGATTTCGATCACCCGGATAATAATACCTTCACCGCCGTTTCACAAATGTGGATCCAGGGGCGCGTTTACTGGCGCAGACCGGATGTGCTGATCTTTATCAATGGATTGCCGATGGTTTTCATCGAGCTGAAAAACAGTATCGTCAAGGTCGAGGAAGCGTATAACGACAACCTCAAGAATTATTTGCGCGATATCCCCGATCTTTTTGCGTACAACCAGATTTGTGTACTTACGAACGGATTGGAAACCAGGCTGGGTGCCTTCAATGCCCCGTACAATCATTACTTCGAGTGGTTGAAGGTGGATTCCGAAAAGGAGCGTCCCGATAGAGATGCCATCAAGGCGGCGGCTACGGTGGGGGAGAGTTCGGTGAAGTATTTCGTCGATGGCTTACTGCAGAAGGATCGCTTGATCGATTATATAGAGAACTTCATCATGTTCCGTAATCAAAAGAATAAGATCATTGCGAAGAACCACCAGTATTTCGGCGTGAATAACCTGATGGAATCGGTGAAAAACAGAGCGGAACTGCAGGGCAAATTGGGTGTGTTTTGGCATACGCAGGGCTCCGGTAAGTCTTTTTCTATGGTGTTCTTTACCCGTAAGGTACGAAGGAAGATCCCCGGGAATTTTACCTTCCTCGTTATCACCGACCGCGAGGATCTGGATGAGCAGATCCATAAGAACTTTGTAAAAACCGAGGTGATCGGATCGAAGGAAGAATGTCAACCGAAGGACGGGAAGCAACTGCGCGAATATCTGCAGACGAATAAGTCTTTCATCTTCACGCTGATCCATAAGTTCCGCTACGACAAGGGGAAGAAATACCCCGTGCTCTCCACTCGAGATGATATCATCGTGCTTGTGGACGAGGCGCATCGCACGCAGTATAAGGATTTGGCGGAGAATATGCGAACTGCGCTGCCGAACGCCAACTATATCGCATTTACCGGCACGCCCTTGCTCGGGACGAAGCGTTTGACGAATCAGTGGTTTGGCAATTACGTTTCCGAGTACAACTTTGCGCAGTCGGTGGAGGATGGATCCACTGTGCCGCTATTCTACTCACGTCGTGTGCCGGAGGTCGGACTGGAGAATGACTTCCTGGATGATGACGTGGTCGATATCATCGAGGATGAGAATCTGAACGATGATGAGAGCCGTCTCCTCGAGAACTCCGCATCACGCATCTTGGAGGTTATCAAGCGCGAAGACCGCATTGATAAGATCGCCCAGGATATCGCGCATCATTTCCCGCGTCGCGGCTTCCTTGGGAAAGGCATGGTCGTATCCGTGGATAAGTACACGACTGTAAAGATGTATGACAAGGTGCAGCATTACTGGTCGATAGAAAAGCAGAAGATCATGCAAGAGCGCAATGCCGCGGATACACCGGAAAAGCGGGAGGAGTTGACGCGGATACTGAATTATATGAACCGCGTCGAGATGGCGGTTATCGTATCCGAAGAGGCCGACGAGAACGAAAAGTTCCAAAGCCAAGGGCTTGACATCTCTATTCACAGACAAAGGATGAATGCGATTACCCCGGAGGGAATGGATATCGAGGATCGATTCAAAGACCCGGATGATCCCTTGCAACTCGTGTTCGTCTGCGCTATGTGGCTGACCGGGTTCGACGTAGAAAATATGTCCACGCTCTACTTGGATAAGCCTATGAAAGGGCACACCTTGATGCAAGCGATAGCGCGTGCCAACCGCGTTTATCCGGGGAAGCCGTGCGGAATCATCGTGGATTATGTCAATGTCTTTAAGTACATGAAGAAGGCTTTGACCGAATATGCCACCGGCGATGATGGTACTGAGTTCCCGGCGAAGGATATCGATCAGTTGATCGTGCTGATAGATAGTGCGGTGGACGAAGCAGACGAGTTCCTTCTCGGTCTGGGGATTGACCTCGGCGCGATGCTGGCAGAAGCATCCACGCTTGAGCGCTTGGATCT
>JAGBQU010000003.1 GCA_017632755.1 Lachnospiraceae bacterium | reverse complement strand
TCTCCAGATCATCCACCGATTCATAACCATACAGCACCGCCGTATGATTCATGATCTCTCTTGCAAGGTTTTCCCCTTTTTGTGCCTTGTCCGCAATAAATCTGCCATACAAAAGAAGCATATCGTCCGAATAGGTCATGAGTTCACCCCTGAGATACGTTTCATAAGAGGTGTTATACAGATTGTCCTCACTGGTGTGGATGCTTCTGGCATTGGATGCACTAAGCGGATGATCTGCTGCAAACGCTTCCATAAACCTTACCTGGATCTGCACGATCTGTTCGATGATCACCCTCTTTTCCTCCGGTACCGGCATGAGTTGATCCTTGATGTGCGCAAACTCCTCCGGCGCTGTGGATTCCATCATATATCCGTATTTTTGCGTGATCGGATTGATGCCGCTTTGCATTGCAGTCATAAAATCCTGAATGTAGCAATCCAGCATCTGCTCCGTCCATGTCAGGTACTGACTGCTGCGCATGATGGAAAAGGTGCCGTAATCATCCTGGCAATCCGCTCTCCCGCCGAGATTGTCGACCTTGTCAAAGGCTTCCCATTCCAGCTGCACCGCCAGATCCACCAATCGTTCCTTATTATGCGCAGGATCCTCCGATACCGATGCATCCTGATCTGTCATTTTTTCCTGATCCGACATTACATTTTCCCCTTCTTTCCCACTTCCGCCGGATGCTTCCGCCACGATCCTCGCCTGCACATCCAGATACAGTTCATCACTGCGCGTCAGCCCCTGTTGTTGCAGCTCGTGCACGATCAGTTTTGCGATGATCTCGATCACCTGCTCGATGCGCGGATCCCCGTCTTCCATATCGCAGATAGCGAGCTGAATATCCATGATTTCCGGCAGGATCCTCAGATCCTGCATCCCCCTGCGTTTCCATTTATAGAAAGGAGCATACACACGGTTTAAAAGATACACCGCATTCATCGTGTGCTCCATATATTTTGACAGGATCAACCGGCTTGTCACCTTATCGCCACGGCGAAGCATGCGCCCATAATTGTACTGCCCAGTCTGCGCCATCATCGCCAGTTCATTGGCCAGCAGCTTCCTTCTGAGTGATTCCGGATAAAAAGCCAACAGGCCGTTTCGGATGCGGGTAAATTCTCCGAGATAGTCTGCAAAGACTTCCCCGCTTGTTGCCGCGCGGTAGCGTTCAGCGGGAGCTTTCAGCCATTCCTCCTCCGACTGCGGGATATCCTCGCAGCGGATGTACTCCGCATAAAAATCCTCTATGCACCGGACTCCCACTCTATTTCTTCCCTCATCTGTGAGCATCCGCTTATATCCCATAAATTCACCCGGCAGCTTCGCATATGTAGCAGATAAGGAGTCTCCGATCTTTTGGTACAATTCTCTTTTGATAAAAACTACGAATCCCGGTCCAAAATCGTGATCATGCGAAGCTTCATCATCAAACCCAAGACATTCCGATCCGTCCCCGACCAGTCCGAATGCCATGTATTTTTTGTACGCATCAAAACCGGCAAGAAGTTCGTCCTGATATGCCTCGAAATATTTTCGCGAAAGCTCCAGTCCGCTGATGTAGGGTTTATCCGCCCCCTCGCCTTGTACGCCCTTTTCCTGCGTGATCTCTTCCTGCGAGCGACTCTCCGGCGATCTTTCTCCCAGCGCGATCTCCTTTCGTATCTTCTCGAGATTCTGTTTCACCACCTCATAGGCCTGTGTCCGGCCCACATGCTTCTCAATCTCAGAAAGTGCCTGCTCATCATAAGCTGCTGCCTTTTGCAGATTTCCTTTTTTGTACTGCGCCTCCGCCATGGCGGAAAGAGCAGCGCTGTAGTGGTAATCCCGTTCCTCATCTTCTTCAAAGATTGCAAATGCCTGTTGCAGATGTTCCTCTGCCTCGCTGTCCCTGTCGAGCTTAAGAAGCGACATCCCGAGGTTGGTGTGTGTAACTGCGAGCTCGATCCGTGCCTCCGGATACAGCACCACGATGGAAAGCGCCCTCTCCAAACAATCGCAGGCATGCTCGTAATCTCCCATCTCCTG
>JAGBQU010000308.1 GCA_017632755.1 Lachnospiraceae bacterium | reverse complement strand
AGAGCATATATCCGTTTTTGAGTACCGCATCTCCGCTATAACACAGGCTGTCATCCAGAGGCGCTCCCGTCTCCTTATACTGTGCAAAGGGAGCCACCTCCTCATCTGCGGGTCCCACCCAATTTGCCGCTTGAAAGAGGGTCATGAACAGATTCCCCCCCGCGTTCAAAAAGGCGGGCTCCTTGCTGCTCACAGGCGTATTCCGGTCACCGTCGGTTCCCCCCAGCGGATCGGGGACATGGTGATAGAGAAAATACGTCATGTGATATGGCGAGTAAGATCTGCTGTTATCCCGAATCCCTCCCATTATGGCAGACATTTCCATCGCACCTGTCATGGAGAAGGCCCAGCAGGTGTCGGTCGGATTCTGATTGCGCACCGGCGTGAGCAGATACGGAGCCTCCACAGCAGGAGCGAAGCTGTTGTCGGAGACAGAGGCGCCCACGCCTTCCAAGGACAGATAGGAGGATGCAAACACCTCATCCTGGATCTCTTTGTCCGCATATTCCGAATTCTCGATCTCACAAAAGTCGTACCGCAGCTCCGGAAGTTCCTCCGCGATCGCCTTCTGCGGCAAAAAAACGAGCAAAACGACACAAAGGAACATAGACACCTGTCGTATCCATGTTCCTTTTTTACATGTTGTTGTTAAATTGCCTGTCCGTCCCACGAACATCCTCTCACCCTTTTTATTTTAGATAACTATTTATGTAGCGAAAGCGTGCCTGCAGTGGAATTTGTACAAGTTGCACGATCGGAAGATCAATTACTATTTTCCAAAAGTCACTTCACTGTAATATTCCAAAATACATTTGCGCAAAAGCACCAGCGCATTTGCAACGGCCGTCTCCCTGATCTTGGCTCTCGAACCGCTGAATTCGAATCGTTTCACGATCGTTTTACCGCGCACACAACAACCGATGAACACCAGTCCGACCGGCTTTTCTTCACTTCCTCCGTCGGGTCCCGCAATACCGGTCACGGAGATCGTCACATCCGCCTTGGAGAACGCGGCCGCCCCCTTGGCCATATCCCTTGCGATCTCCTCACTGACCGCACCGTACTTGTCAAGCACCGGTTTTTTGATCCCGAGCACCTTGCGCTTTGCCTTATTGGAGTAGGTCACATATCCGGATTTGAACACCTCCGAAACACCCGGCACATTAATAAGGCGCCCCGCAAGCAGACCGCCGGTACAAGACTCAACGGTCGAGATGGTCAGATTGTTCGCGACAAGCAGGTCGACGACCGCCTTTTCAAGCGTCACATCCTCCTCTGTCGTGTAGATATATGCCCCGAAACGGCTCTTGAGTTCTTTGACTACCGGTTTGCAAAGCTTTTTGGCTGTTTTTACATCCTCCGCTTTTGCCGTGACGCGCAGATGCACCTCACCTGTTTTGGCATACGGCGCAATGGTCGGATTCTCCTGCTTCTCCATCAGATCCGCGATCATCGTCTCCGCACTGCTCTCACCGATCCCGCAGATCTTGACCGTCTGCGAATAGATCGTTTCCTTTGTACGCTCCATGATAAAAGGAGCGATATCGTTTTCAAACATGGGAACAAGCTCATTGGGCGGTCCGGGAAGCAGAATAACGATCTTACCGTTTTCCTCCATGATCACACCGGGAGCCGTTCCATTCTGATTGTCGACGATCACGCAGCCCTGCGGCATCATCGCCTGTTTCCAGTTATTATCCGTGATCTTAATCTTACGTCTGGAAAAGTATTGTTGTATTCTTTCCTTGGAGTGCTCATCCATCACGAGTTCTTTTCCCATCACCCCGGCTGCGACCTCCTTTGTCAGATCGTCCGCCGTCGGTCCTAAGCCTCCAGAGAGAATCACGATATCGGATCTGTCCAGAGCAGTCCTAAGCACCATGTCAAGACGCTGTGCATTATCCCCGACCGTTGTCTGAAAATAACACTGCAACCCAAGCGCTGCGCACTTTTCGGCAAGATATGCCGCATTCGTGTTCACGATATTTCCCAACAAAATCTCCGTACCTACACTGATCAGTTCAGCAACCATTTTGCACCTCACCCTTTATTCTATCATGTGTTTATGATCATCCTGTGAAAACCCGTCATCAGGATTCGGGATCCTTCATGACATCTTTGTTTTTGAGAAGGTAATCCAAAAGCGAAACAACGGTCAGTATCACTGCCAGCACCAGCAGGATCCATGCTGTCCACTCCAGTATATTGAAAAACGATGCCGCAAAATCACTGAGAAACTCCATCTCGT